>NZ_JBEYSL010000239.1:0-9770 GCF_040642735.1 Micromonospora sp. NPDC047753
GGATCACGGCCGGCCCAGCCGAACCGCTCTGCGCCCTCGCGCAGGCAGGCCACCAGGTTGCGACTGGTGAACGGGCGTCCCAGGTCGGGGTCGACCGGCCGCGCCGCGGGCGCCTCGGCCGCGTCCCACCGGTAGAAGCAGCCGGCGATCGCGTCCCGGGGGGAACGCCAGGTCGGCAGGTACGGCGACGTGTGCGCGGAGAGCCGCTCGTTGACCTGTCGGAAGAGCGGGTGGTTGCGGGCCGCCGCGAGCGCGTCCGGGTCGACGTCGTCCGAGGTCTCCAGCAGGTGTACGTACAGGTCGTGCAGGCAGTACAGGGATCGGTGCGTGACACCGGTCAGGCCGGGCAGTTCGGTGGCGTCGGACTCGGCGAAGATCTGCGCGACCCGCCCCTCCGCTCCCGGGATGATCCGGCTGACGATCAGTAGACGACTCATGGGACCCCTTCCGCCGGTGGCCTGCCCGACCCCCCGGGGACCGGTGCCACGTGCTGTGTGCGCCCACCGTGCCGTAGCGCCTGTCACATCACCGTCACGTAGGCCGCACGGGCGGTGACGGCCGCCGTTGTCACGTACGCCGGACGGCGGGTGACGGGCGGTCGGCGACGGCCTCGCGGCTGGCCTGGCGGATCGGAGCGAGGGTGTCGTCGAGCAGGGCGCTCATGGCCGGGCTCGGCTCCAGCCGCAGCTCCCGGCGCAGCAGGTCCCGGTAGACGTAGAAGGCGTGCACGGCTTCGAAGGCGTTGCCCTCGGCCAGGTGGATGCGGACCACCAGCCGGTGTGGCGTCTCCCGTAACGGCTCGGCCGCCATCGCCTCCAACGCGGCTTCGAGGGCCTCGCCGTGCCGCCCCGCGGCCAGGTGGTGCCCGGCCACCTGTTCCAGCATGTGCAGGCGGAGTTGGCGCAGGCGTTCCCGGTCCAGCAGCACCCAGTCGTCGTACCAGCCGGGCAGGAGGTCGTGCCGCCCGGCGGCGAGCGCGCCGGCCGCGGTGCGCGGGTCGTCGCCGTCCCGGACCCGGGCCGCGGTGCCGACCAGGCCGTCCGGCTCGACGTGGACGACCTGGTCGCCCGCCGCGCCGACCCGCCCGGGCACACCGAGAACAGCGTGGTCATCGACGCGCCGCTGGGGCTGGTCTGGGAGGTCACCAACGACGTGGCGAACTGGACCGAGCTGTTCACCGAGTACGCCGTGGTGGAGATCCTGCACCGCGAGGCGCACACGGTGCGGTTCCGCCTCACCATGTACCCCGACGAGAACGGGGTGTCCTGGAGCTGGGTCAGCGAGCGCACCGACGACCCGGTGAGCAGGCAGGTCCGGGCGCACCGGGTGGAGACCGGGCCGTTCGAGTACATGCGCATCCACTGGCGCTACACCGAGGAGGCCGGTGGCACCCGGATGACCTGGACGCAGGACTTCGCGATGAAGCCGACCGCGCCGGTCGACAACGCCGCGATGACCGAGCGGATCAACACCAACAGCGTGATCCAACTCGCGGTGATCAAGGACCGGGTGGAGCGGATCGCCTGGCAGCGCGCCGACCAGGGCACGCCGACCGCCAGCGACGCACCGACGGGAGCCGACGATGAGTGACCTGAGCACCCGCCCGATCGCCGCCCGGGACGTACCGGCCGACCGCCGTCGCGGCGGTGAGCTGCGGGTGCTGCTCGGCCCCCGCACCGTCGGCAGCACCTCAGGTTTCCTCGGTGTGGCCACACTCGAGCCGGGGGAGCGGATCGCCGAGCACTACCACCCGTACAGCGAGGAGTTCCTGTACCTGGTGCGGGGCGCGATCACCGTCGACCTTGACGATCAGCCGACGCTGCTGGCCGCCGGTGAAGGGCTGTTCGTACCGGTGAACGTGCGGCACCGGCTGCGCAACACCGGCGTCGAACCGGCCGAGGTGGTCTTCCACCTGGGCCCGCTCGCCCCCCGGCCCGAACTGGGTCACGTCGACACCGAACTGGTGGAGGCACCATGACCGGGCGCCGCACGGTGGTGACCGGGATCGGGGTGGTGGCCCCGGGCGGCGCCAGCCGGGACCGCTTCTGGAAGACCATCACCGAGGGGCGCACCGCCACCCGGCGGATCAGTTTCTTCGACCCGTCGGCGTTCCGGTCGCAGATCGCGGCGGAGTGCGACTTCGACGCGGTCGCGGCGGGTCTGAGCGAGGCCGAGCGACGCCGGGCCGACCGGTACGTGCAGTTCGCGCTGGCCTGCTCCGCCGAGGCGGTGGCCGACGCCCAGTTGGAGCTCACCGACGCGCAACGGGACCGGGCCGGGGTGGTGGGTGTGGATCCGGGCCTGCGCAAGGACGGGGTGGAGGCGCACCTGCAGGAGTTGCTGGCCGCCAACCCGGGTGCCCTGGGTGAGGGGTTCACACTGGTCCGCCGCGAGTACATGACGGCCATCGGCCCGGTCGACCTGCTGTGCCGGGATGCCAACTCGGGCTCGGTGGCCGTCGAGGTCAAGCGGCGTGGCGACATCGACGGCGTGGAGCAGCTGACCCGCTATCTCGAGCTGATGAACCGTGACCCGCTGCTCAGCCCGGTCGTCGGGGTCTTCGCCGCCCAGGAGATCAAGCCGCAGGCCCGGGTGCTCGCCACCGACCGGGGCATCAGGTGTGTGGTCGTGGACTACGACAAGCTGCGCGGCATCGTGAAGGACGAGCTGACCCTCTTCTGACCGGCGTACTACCCGGTGCGCACCGCGATCAGCGACTTCGGCAGACCGAACACCCGCTCCACCAGCATTGTCGAGTCGGGGAAGTAGTGACGCATCTGCGAGCGGTCCAACAGCTCGGTCCAGAGCACCTGGTGGATGGCGGCGTCGTGGCTGCGGGTCGGCTTGTGCCCCAACGGCCAGCGCCGGGCGAACGCGGTGCGCAGTCGTACCGGCAGGAACTGCATGCCGGGCGCGATCCAGTGTGGCTCGATGGGAAAGTAGCGGTAGGGCGTCTGCACCCAGTGCCGGTCGGCCAGTGAGCGGACGGCGGCGGCGAAGCGGATCCGGCGTTCGTGCCCGCCCACATGCTCCAGCACCGAGTTCGAGAAGACCAGGTCGTAGCCGCCCTTGGTGAGGTGCGAGGGCAGGTCGCAGGCATCGGCCTGCTCGACGTGGGCCCAATCCGGGACGACAGTGGGCGGCTGCTCCAGGTTGACGACTGTCACCCGGGCCGGTCGGACGGTGGCGCGGTGCCAGGTGCCGAGCCGACCACCGAGGTCGACCACGTGCATGTCGCCGATCTCGGGAAAGGTGCGTGCCAGCCAGTCCGAGCGGTGCCGACGCCGTCGGGCGCTCCACGACTGGTCACTGTCGACAAGGCGGTAGCGCAATCGATTGGGGCCCATTTAACGCAATGTACCGCCGTGGCCACGGTGACCAAACATGTGGATGCACCGATCCTTGTTGATGATCGGTTATCCGACACTCACCTGCCGTACATGACCTTGATGGCCTTGACGAGTCGGGCCACGTCGGCCGGGGTGCGCTCGAAGGTCATCGACGGCAGCAGCGACCGGGCCCGACGCCTGGTGATCGCCTTGGCCCGACCGAACTCACGCAGGCCGTCCTCCCCGTGGATCCGCCCGAAGCCGGAGTCGCCGACACCACCGAACGGCAGGGTGGACATGCCGGCGAAGGTCAGCGTGGAGTTGATCGACGCCATCCCGGAGCGCAGTCGCCGGGCGATGGCCACCGCGCGCCGCCGGCCGAAGACCGAACCCCCGAGGCCGTACGACAGGGCGTTGGCGCGGGTGAGGGCCTCGTCGGCGTCGCGGACCCGGCTGATGGTCAGCGTGGGACCGAAGGTCTCCTCGCGGACGGCGGCCGACTCCTCCGGAACGTCCACCAGCACGGTGGGGTGGACGTACGGCGGCTGTACCGCGCTCGGGCCGCCGAGCACGGCGCGTCCGCCGGACGTGATGGCGGCGTCGATGTGCCGACGGATCACGTCGATCTGCTTGGGCATGGTGATCGGGCCGATGTCGGTGCCCTCCGGCCCGACCGTCAGCCGACCGGCGCGGCTCACCACCTTGTCGACGAAGGCGTCGAAGACGGCGTCGACCGCGTACACCCGCTCGATGCCGATGCAGGTCTGGCCGGCGTTGGTCATGCCGCCCCAGACGCACGCCTCGGCGGCCGCGTCGAGGTCGGCGTCGCTGTCCACGATCATGGCGTCCTTGCCGCCGCCCTCGATGAGCACCGGGGTCAGCGTCTCGGCGCAGGCGGCCATCACCTTGCGGGCGGTGGCGGTGGAGCCGGTGAAGGCCAGCTTGTTGACGCCGGAGCGGCACAGCGCCGCGCCCACGTCGCCCAGCCCGTGCACGGCGGTGAAGACCGGCTGCTCGGGCACCACCTCGGCGAAGCTGTCCACCAGCCACTGGCCGACGGCGGGGGTGTACTCGCTCGGCTTGAGCACGACGGCGTTGCCGGCGGCGAGGGCGTACGCGGCGGAGCCGATCGGCGTGAAGACCGGATAGTTCCATGGCCCGATCACGCCGACCACGCCGTAGGGCTGATATTCGAGATGCCCGGAGAACTCGGCCAGGATGAGCCGGGACCGCACCCGGCGTGGACCGAGCACGCTGCCGGCGTTGCGGGCGGCCCAGTCGATGTGCTCGATCGCGGTGACGATCTCGACGATGGCGTCGGCGATCGGCTTTCCGCCCTCGACGTGCACCAACTCGGCCAGCTGCTCGATGCGCTTGGCGAGCAGGGCACGCCAGCGCAGCATCCGCTGGCGGCGGCCGGTGAAGCCGAGGCTCGCCCACCATTCGCCCGCGGCGCGGGCGCGGTCGACGGCCTGCCGCACGTCGGCGTCGGTGGCGACCGGGAGGCGACCGGCCTCAGCGCCGGTCGCCGGGCTGGTGGAGACCAACTGACCCGCGTCGATGACCGGAACGCCCGGGATATGCACTGCCGTCATGGCGGAAGTGTAGACCTGAGGATTACTCACCGGTAGGGTCCCCGATTCGGGGCCAGGGGAGCGGCGTCGGACCAACCCGACCGATCGTTGATCAGTGCAGGTCAGGGCGTTGGTATCGGAAATGTCCCGCCCGAATCGTCGAACGGCAGGTGGCCGGGAGGTGACGAGAGGCTGACCGGCCGGTCGGTATTGACGACTACCGTCTGATGGCAAGCTGACGCGCGGAGTGACGGTGTGGGGTGGAGGGCTGACTGTCCATGGAGGAACATCCGGAACTGATGCCGCTGTTGACGGTCGCGGGTGGACCGATGCGCGGCGCGAGCTTTCGCATGCGAGCCGAAATACAGGTGATCGGCCGAGCGCCGACCGGTCAGGTTGTCATCAACGACCCACACCTGAGCCGTCGCCACGCCGAGGTGTGGCTGGCACCGGAGGGCCCGTCCCTGCGGGACCTGGGCTCCACCAACGGCACCTGGCTCAACGACCGGCGGATCACCGAGGTGGAACGACTCTCCGACGGCGACGTGATCCGGCTGGGCCGTACCGAGCTGCGCCTGTTCGACCCCGGGGTGGCGCTCACCGACCCGGTGGGGCTCAGCTTCGGCCCGTCCCGGCGCGACGTCCGACCGACCCTGCCGCTGCCGCTGGCCGCGCCGCCGGGCTCGCGTCGCTGATCGCCTGGCGGCCTGCCACACCGGGTAGGCCCATTGGGTGGCGGTCCGACACCTGGACCGGCGGGGACACCCGTGGCACCATGCCGCGGATGGAGACCGAGCAGCGGACCGTGACGGCGAACGGCATCACTCAGGCGGCACGGGTGGCCGGCCCGCCGGACGGCACGCCGGTGCTGCTCATCCACGGCAACTGCTCGTCCGCGCTGTTCTGGGAGCCGCTGGTCCGCCGTCTGCCGCCGACGCTGCGGGTGGTCGCCCCCGACCTGCGGGGGTACGGCGACACCGCGACCGCCCCGGTGGACGCCACCCGGGGCCTGCGGGACTTCGCCGACGACGTGGCCGCACTGCTGGACGACCCGACGCTCTTCGACGCCGACGCGCGACCGGTGGTGGTCGGGCACTCCCTCGGCGGCGGGGTGGCGATGCGCCTGCTGGTCGACCACCCGCACCGGGTGGGGGCGTTGCTGCTCGCCGCACCGGTCTCCCCGTACGGCTTCGGCGGCACCCGCGACCTGACCGGCACGCCGACCACCCCCGACTTCGCCGGCACTGGCGCCGGCACGGCGAACCGGGACTTCGTCGCCCGCCTGGCGGCCGGCGACCGGAGCACGGACGCGCCGGCCAGCCCGCGCGCCGTGCTGCGAGCCACCTACGTGGCCGATCCCGCCTCGCTGGGCACCGATGAGGAACTGCTGCTGGACACCGTGCTCTCCACCGCCACCGGCGACGACAACTACCCGGGCACGGCGGTGCCGTCGGAGAACTGGCCGGGCACCGCGCCGGGGGAGCGCGGGGTGCTCAACGCGCTGGCGCCGACCTGGTTCCGGCTCGCCGACGAGCTGGTGGCCGTCGCCGAGAAACCGCCGGTCACCTGGGTACGCGGAGACGTCGACGTCATCGTCTCGGACACCTCGCTCTTCGACCTGGCGTACCTGGGTTCGCTGGATCTCGTGCCCGGCTGGCCCGGCGCGGACGCCTGCCCACCGCAGCCGATGGTCGGCCAGACCCGGGCGGTGCTCGACCGGTACGCGGCGGCCGGCGGCGCGTACCACGAGGTGGTGCTGCCCGGCTGCGGGCACAGCCCGCACCTGGAGCGCCCCGCGGAGTTCGTCGCGGAGTTGTTGGCACTGACCAGCGTGGCGGCCGGGTAGCGGCACCGCTGGGTCGTGGGTGACATAGGCCACGGCGTCTCGACAACTCACCGTCACGTGGCAGACTCGCGCGCATAACCTTAGCGGCCGTTCAGTGGCCGTGCGGAGTCCTGGGGAGGCCGGTCGTGGCGCGCGAGTTCAGCACCGTTGGTGTGGTGGGGCTGGGCACCATGGGTGCCGGCATCGTCGAGGTCTTCGCCCGCAACGGCATCGACGTGGTGGCGGTGGAAATCTCGGCACCGGCGCTGGAGCGCGGCCGGGCCACCCTGAAGGGCTCCACCGACCGGGCGGTCGCCAAGGGCAAGCTCGCCGAGGCGGACCGCGACGCCCTGAACGAGCGTGTGCACTTCGCTGTCGGGCTGGACGCGCTGCACTCCGTCGACCTGGTCATCGAAGCGGTGCCCGAGCACCTCGACCTCAAGCAACGGATCTTCGCGGAGCTGGACCGGGTCTGCCGACCGGAGACGATCCTCGCCACCAACACCTCGTCGTTGAGCGTCACCGAGATCTCGGTCGCCACCAGCCGACCCAACCAGGTGATCGGCATCCACTTCTTCAACCCGGCCCCGGTGATGAAGCTGGTCGAGGTGGTCCGCACCGTCGTCACCGCACCCGAGGTGGTCGCCGACGTCGAGGCGCTCTGCGCCCGGCTCGGCAAGGTCGACGTCACCATCAACGACCGGGCCGGCTTCATCGCCAACGCGCTGCTCTTCGGCTATCTCAACCACGCGGTCGGCATGTTCGAGTCGCACTACGCGACCCGGGAGGACATCGACGCCGCCATGAAGCTCGGCTGCGGCCTGCCGATGGGCCCGCTGGCGTTGATGGACCTGATCGGCCTGGACACCGCGTACGAGATCCTGGACACCATGTACCGGCGCGGCGGGCGGGACCGCCGCCACGCCCCGGTGCCGCTGCTCAAGCAGATGGTGACGGCGGGGCTGCTCGGCCGGAAGTCCGGCCGGGGCTTCTACACCTACGAGCGGCCCGGCTCCCCGGTGGTCGTACCGGATGGGGCGACGCCGCCGGCCACCGACGCCGCGCTCGCCGACGGCGCGCGCGCCATCGCGAAGGTCGGCGTGGTCGGCTCCGGAACGATGGCCACCGGGATCATCGAGGTCTTCGCGAAGGCCGGCTACGAGGTCGTCTCGGTCACCCGCGGCATGGAGAAGTCCGCGAAGGTCTGCGAGGCGGTGAAGACCTCGCTCAACAAGGGCGTGGTGCGCGGCAAGCTCACCGAGGCCGACCGGGACGCCGCACTCGGCCGGATCAGCTGGTCCGCCACGCTCGACCACCTCGCCGACGTCGACCTGGTGGTCGAGGCGGTCGTCGAAGAGTTGAGCGTCAAGAAGGCCCTCTTCGCCAGCCTCGACGAGATCTGCAAGCCGGGAGTGGTGCTGGCCACCACCACCTCGTCCCTGCCGGTGATCGACGTGGCGATGGCCACCCAGCGTCCGGCCGACGTGGTGGGGCTGCACTTCTTCAACCCGGCCCCGGTCATGCCGTTGGTCGAGGTCGTCCGCACCATCCGCACCTCCCCGGAGGCCACCGCCACCGCCCGCGCCGTCTGCGCCGCGCTCGGCAAGACCGGCGTTGTCTGCGGCGACCGGTCCGGCTTCATCGTCAACGCGCTGCTCTTCCCGTACCTGAACGACGCGGTGAAGATGCTGGAGGCCAGCTACTCGACGGCCGACGACATCGACCACGCCATGAAGTTGGGCTGCGGCTACCCGATGGGCCCGTTCGAACTGCTCGACGTGGTCGGCCTGGACGTCTCCCTGGCCATCCAGCGCGAGCTGTACCTGGAACTGCGCGAGCCGGGTTTCGCGCCCGCGCCGCTGCTGGAACACCTGGTCACCGCCGGCTACCTGGGCCGCAAGACCCGCCGCGGCTTCCGCGACCACTCGCACCGCTGAGCGGTGTCAACAGTGCGCGCCGGTGACGGCGTCTGAGTGGTGTGACCTTCGAGGAATACGTCAGCAGTCGCGGGCCGGCGCTCGTCCGGCTGGCCCGACTGCTGACCGGTGACGAACACCGGGCCGAGGACCTCACCCAGGACGTCTTGGCACGCGCGTACGTGCACTGGCGCAAGATCGCACGTGCCGACCACCCGGACGTCTACGTGCGCCGGATGCTGGTCAACGCCAACACCTCCTGGTGGCGCCGCCGCTCCAGCAGGGAGTTGGCCACGGCCGAGTTCGCCGACCGGCCTGGGCGCGGGGACCTGGGTGGCGATGCGGCCGACCGGGACGAGATGTGGCGGCTGATCCTCGGCCTGCCCGACCGGCAGCGCGCGGTGCTCGTGCTGCGCTACTACGAGGACCTTGACGACTTGAGCATCGCCCAGATTCTCGGTTGTTCCCCGGTCACCGTCCGCACCCACGCGATGCGGGCGCTCAGCCAGCTGCGGGAGCGCCACGGCGTTCCCACGACGAACGGGAGCCGGCCGTGACCAACCTTGACGAGCGGATCGCGCGGGCACTCCGGGAGAAGGCCGACGGGCCCGTGGACACCGACAGCCTGCTGACGGCGGCGGTGAACGGGGGACGGGCCCGGCGACGGCGACGGCGTGCCGTCATCGGGGCAGCGCTCGGCGTCGCGGTGCTGCTCGGGGCCGGCGTGGCAGTGCGTACGCCGTCGGCTGCGCCTCCCCAGCCGGCCGTCACGCCCAGCCCGGTCGTGGTCACGCCGCCCCGGGCACCGGGGGTGCCGGGGGCCGCGGAGCGCCCCGCCCTGATCGGCACGGACCCACAGGTGCTGCACTTCGGGGTCGATCCGACAGCGGCGGAGCCGGTCGCCTGGCGCTCCGCGGGCCAGGTCGAGAGCATGCGACTGGACCTGGGTGGCGGCGTGCAGGCGATGGTGATCGTCGCCGCTGACCCACTGACGGCCGAGACCGGTGACCCGAGTCAGTTTCGGGACATCGGCCCCGACAAGGCCACCGTCACCAGCGACAGGGATCTCGCCCCGCCCCGCCAGGACGTCGACGCCGCATCAAGGTACAACGGGGTGATACGTCAG
>NZ_JBEYSL010000240.1:0-9761 GCF_040642735.1 Micromonospora sp. NPDC047753
ACCGTGTGGCCCGCGTCATACCGAACGCGCCCTGAGGACATGACGGGCGCACCCACGAGAGGGCACCCCTACATCCACATGAGCGACCTGACTCCACCCCGCGTCGACTGGTTAAGACTAACTCACCCGTTCCGGGCGATGATCAGTGGGGTCGCCATCCGCTGTGGCCGGCACCCCGGAATGTCGAAAGCCCGTCTCCGGTGAACCGGAGACGGGCTTCGAACTGGTGTTTCTCTCGTAGCGGGGACAGGATTTGAACCTGCGACCTCTGGGTTATGAGCCCAGCGAGCTACCGAGCTGCTCCACCCCGCGTCGGTTCGATAACCGTAGCGCACCAACCCGGGACACCGCAAAGCGACTCCGATACCGCCGGCACGGACAGCTCTGACCTGGGCGTTGTCAGTCGAGCCAGTTCTCGATCGCCGCGACCGCCCGTCGACTGTCAGCATCGACCTGGGACCGAACGGCGACCGTGTGCTCCCAACCCTGCTCCCAGAGCACCGTCACCACGTCGCCGACCCGGACCGCCCGGACCAGCCGAACCTCCTCCGTACCCGGCTCACCCATCCCGTCCGGCATCGGAGCCCGCATCTCGAACAGCACCGACCCGTCCCCGTACGCCCCCGATGCCAGCAGCCGCTGACGCCACGTCCTGTTGTCGTCGGGCAGCTTCTGGTCGGGGCAGCCGCGCACCGCCTGCCGCAGTTCCCGCAACGCGTCGTCGGCGCGACCTGCCCGGTAGATGGTGATGGTGTGCCGGTAACTACCGTCCGGCACGTGCCCCGTCGGCGTCTCCGGCATCTTGTAGGCCAGGTAGCGACCACGGCGTTGGACCATGGCCGAGTCGCTGGGCAGGCGCGCACCGCACAGCGTCGGCAGTGCCGGACCCTCCCCCGAGGATTCCAGTCCGGTCCGATTCGGGGCCGCCAGCAGGAAGAAGGCGCGGTCCGGGATCGAGGTGGGCGGCCGAGGTGCCGCCGGTCCGGTGGTGACCGGCTGCGACGGCGTACCACTCGGGGTGGTCCGCGACGGTAGCGGTGCCGAGGGAGTCGGCGAGGGTGACGGCAGGGAGGTCGCCGTCGCCCCGGTCGGCGACGGGCCAGGGATGTCGGCGGGCGGCGGTGCGGAACCGTCCGCCGGGTACGCCAGTCGGCCACCGACGACAACCACGCCCACGAGCAGCGCCACCGCGAGCGTCGAACCGGCTACCCGTGCTCGGGCTCGCCGGTCGGCGAACCGCCGAAGGGACTCGGGGCGGGTCAGCTCGTGCCCGTCCGCGACGGTGCCGAGCGACCGGTACAGGTCAGAGAGTTCAACTGACATCGTTCGCCTCCAACTCCACGACTCTGAGGTCGGGCAGCAGCGCGGCCAGCCGGGACCGGCCCCGGGACAGCCAGGACTTCACGGTGCCGACCGGCACGTCGGTCTCCCGGGCGATCTCCTCGACGGACATGTCGAAGAGGTAGTGCAGGGCCAGTGCCTGCCGGTGCGTGGCGGGCAACTGCCGGAGCGCTCGGACCAGGAGCACCCCGTCCTCGCTGGGTGGAGGTGCGACCGCCGGCGGTCCGGTACGGCTCAGCACCACCCGCCAACGGTGCAGGCGCCGCCAGCGGTCGGTCGCCAGCCGGGCCACCACGAGCCGCAGCCACGCCTCCGGCGCCGGATGCGACGACAGTCGCCCCCACTGCCGCCAGGCCCGGGTGTACGCCTCCTGCACCAGGTCCTGCGCCTCACCGTGGTCGCCAGCGACCGCGTAGCCGTACCGCAGCGTCCGGCGGGCGGTGCTGCGGTAGAAGTCATCGAAGCTCTGCGCGTCCCGCACGACTGTTCCCCCTCGTCCCCACCCCGTTGCAGTGAGGACGGCGGACCGGCACCGCAGGTTGCGGTCCCGGGCGGTGCTGTCGGTGACGTGACAGATACGCACAGATCAGGCCAACGGCCGAGCCCCCGCCCCTCGGACCTGATGCGGTCCGAGGGACGGGGGCTCGGGGAGGAACTGCGTGCGGTGGCGGGTCAGCCTCCAGCACTCGGGCTGGCACCCGGCGCACCAGCGGCCTGCTGCGCCTGCTGGAACGCGGTGAGCGCCTCGTCGAGGGCCTTCAGCGCACGCCCGTACCGCTCGAAGTCGCCCGACGTCTGCGCGGCCCGGACCTCGGTGATCGCGGTCTGCACCCGGTCCGCGGCGGCAGCCAGATCACCGGTCGGCGGTGGGGTGCCGGCGCTCGGAGTCGGCGACGGCGCCGCCGTCCCCGAAGGCGTCGGAGTCGGGGTCGTCGGGTTGCCCCCGGTCGTCGGCGGCGGCGACGTGCCCTGCCCGGCCTTCTTACCCTGCTCGACCAACTGCTTGATGCCGTCGTTGATGTTGTCGGCGAGCGCCACGAAGGAGCCGCCGTCACCGTACGAGAGCAGCACCTTCTGCAACAGCGGGTACGCGTCCTGCTGGTTGCTCTTCACGTAGACCGGCTCGACGTAGAGCATCCCGTCGGCGAAGGGCAACGAGAGCAGGTTGCCGTACTGCACCTGCGCCTGGTTGCTGGAGAGCAGGTTGAGCTGCTGACGGATGTTCGCGTTGTTGGTCATCTGCTGGTGCACCTGCACCGGGCCGGAGATTCGGGTCTGATCCGGCAACTCCAGCACCTCCAGCCGGGGCTGCCCGTCGACGTACGACCCGGAGATCAGCGCGGCGAGGTTCTGCCGGCCGTTCGGGGTGACCGCCGAGGTGAGCTGGAACCGGGGGCTCTCCTGCCCGGGGAACTGGGTGAACAGGTAGTACGGGGGCTGCTTCTGACCGCTGTCCGGGGCGTCCGGCACGTTGGGCACCTGCCAGAAGTCCTGTGCGGAGTAGAAGTCACCCGGGTTCGTCACGTGGAACTTGGTGAGCAGGTTGCGCTGCACCTTGAACATGTCCGCCGGGTAGCGCAGGTGCTCGCTCAGCTCGACCGGGATCTCCGCCTTCGGCAGCACCAGGTCGCCGCCGAAGGCCTTGTTCCACGCCTTGAGCACCGGGTCGGTGTCGTCGTACTCGTAGAGCTTCACGGTGCCGTCGTACGCGTCGACGGTGGCCTTGACCGAGTTGCGCATGTAGTTGACGTCTTCGCGGGCCAGCTGGAAGGTGCCCCGGTTGGTCAACTCGTCGGTGGTCTCGGTCTGCAGGTTGACCCGCTCCGCGTACGGGTAGGAGGCCGCCGTGGTGTAGCCGTCCACGATCCACTGCACCCGACCGTCGACCACTGCCGGGTACGGGTCGCCGTCCAGGGTGAGGAACGGCGCGACCTTCTCCACCCGGTCGCGCGGGTTGCGCACGTACAGCAGCTTGGAGTCCTTGTTCACCGCCTCGGAGAGCAGGAAGTTCGACTCCTGCTCCTTGATGGCGTACAGCAGTCGCCGGGTGAAGGAGCCGATCTCCACACCGCCCTCACCGGTGTAGGTGTAGGACTCGCCGCCGCCCTCACCGACCGGCCTGTCGAACTCGGCCTTCTTGTTCGGGTCGGACTGCCCGACGATGGCGTAGTCGTCGGCCGCCATCCGCTCGCCGTAGTAGATGCGCGGCTGCTTGGCCGGAATCTGCTCGGTCTGCGAGGAGCACGCTTCCTGGGTCTTCTCGCCGAGGAACCCGGAGACGAAGAACGGCTGCCCACCGCAGACCACCTGGTTGGCCGGGGCGGCCACCAGCCCGTACCCGTGGGTGTACACGGTGTGCCGGTTGATCCAGGTGTTCTGCTGGTCGGTCAGCTCGCCGTAGTTGATCTCCCGGACGCCGACCACGTAGTCGGAGACCTTCCCGTTCACCCCGTACCTGTCGATGTCCAGCTTCGGGCCGAAGTCGTAGAAGCCACGCACCTGCTGGAGCTGGGTGTACGTCTCGCTGACCAACTGCGGGTCGAGCAGCCGCACGTTCGACACCACCGAGGTGTCGGTGGCCAGGTTCCCCGGTGGGGTGAGGTTGTTCGCCGCGTACGGGGTCGTCTCGGTGGCCCCCAACCCGAACGCCGCGCGCGTCGCGTCGATGCTGCGCTGGATGTACGGCGCTTCCTTGTCCTTGGCGCTCGGCTTGACCTCGAAGGTCTGCACCGCCCAGGGGTAGATGCCGCCGATGGCCACCGCGGACACGCCGAGCAGCGCCAGCGAGATCCCCGGCCAGACCAGGTTCCGCATCCAGGCGTTGGAGAACACGAGGATCGCGATGGCCACCACGATCGAGATGTAGGCGAGGATCTCCTTCGCCGGCAGCAACGCGTTGACGTCGGCGTAGCCGGCGCCGTACAACTTGGCGCCCTCGTTGTACTCCAGCAGCATGGCCCGCCGGTCCAACACGTACGCGATCGCCTTCAACAGCACGAAGACCGCGACCAGCGTGCTCAGGTGCGCGCGGGCCGCGTTGCTCATCCGGTCGCCGACGCCCTGCAGGCGGACCCCGCCGAAGAGGTAGTGCACCGCCAGCGCGCCGATCACGGCCAGCACCACAGCGGTGAAGGCGACCCCGAGCAGGTAGCGCCAGAACGGAAGTTGGAAGACGTAGAAGCCGATGTCGACCCCGAACTCCGGGTCCTTGATGCCGAAGTCACCGCCGTTGCGGAACAGCAGCCACTGGTTCCACCGGTTCTGCGCGGAGAGACCGGCGAAGAGCCCGACCACCGCGGCGGTCAGCGAGATCCAGGTGCCGAGACGCGGGCTGAGCAGCATCCGGTAGCGCTCGAGGGTCGCCTGCTCGACCGAGTGCGGACGCAGTCGCGGGCGCAACCGGTAGGCCAGCCACAGGTTGCCACCGACGATCACCGCCATGCCGAGGCCGATGGCGAGGAAGAGCACCAGCCGGGTGAGCAGGACGCCGGTGAAGACCTCGGTGTAGCGGACCTCGTCGAACCAGAGCCAGTCGGTCCACGCCTGGACACCCCAGCCGAGCAGGGTGAAGAGCACGAACACCCCGACCAGGACAGCGATGGTGACGCGCCCGCGCCGGCTCATCCTCGGGAGGGGGCTGCTGCTACGCATGACCACTGTTGGCTCCGCACGCTCGATATGATCGGCTCCGACCAGGCACCCAGAGTACGGGGTGTTCCTGAGCGTGTCGGGGCACGGTCACACCGGTCAGCAACGCGTCGGCTGACCACCCGCGCGCAACGTGTCCAGAGCGGTCATCGCCTCGTCCAACGAGCCCACCCGCAACAGCGGCAGATCGGGCTGCGGATTGCGGACCGCCTCCGCGCAGTTGTCCGCCGGCACCAGGAAGACCTTCGCCCCGGCGCGCTTGGCACCGACCAGCTTCTGGGCGATCCCACCGATCGGCCCGACGGCGCCCTCGTCGTCGATGGTGCCGGTGCCGGCGATGATCTTACCGCCGGTGAGATCGGCCGGGGTCAACTTGTCCACGATCCCCAGGGCGAACATCAGACCGGCGCTCGGCCCACCGATGTCCCCCAGGTCGATGCCGAGCGTGAACGGGTGCGGCTGCTGCTGATCGATCTCGACACCGATCCGCGGTCGGCCGTCCTGCTCCTGGCTGGTCACCGTCGCGGTGGCCGGCGTGCCGTCACGGGTGTAGCCGATTGTCAACGCCGTGCCCGCCGGCTTGGCCCGGACCAGCTCGGTGACCTTCGCCGCCACCGGCACCGGCTCGCCGTCGACCGAGGTGATCAGATCGCCGACCTTCAGCGCACCGGCCGCCGGGCCGTCTCCGGCCACCGTCTTGATCACCACCTGCACCGGGAAGCCCAGCTCCCGCAGCGCTGCGGTCTCCGCGCTGGTCTGCGACGCCTTGAAGTCCTCGGCGTTGCGCTGCTCGACCTGCTCCGTCGACTCCCCCGGCGGGTAGACCAGCTCACGCGGCACCACCGCCTCGTCGTCGGAGAACCAGCCCGCGATGGCCCCCCGCAACCGCACGGAGGGTTGCACCCCCACCGTGGTGAGCCGCAACTGGCCGGCCGAGGTCGAGGTCTCCCGACCGGTGACCTGGATGACCTCCTTGCCGTCGGTCGTACCGAGGGTGTTGACGGTCGGCCCTGGGCCCAGCACCACGTACGGAATCGGCACCCGGAGCACCCCGATGCTCAGCAGGGCGGTGAACAGGGCACCGAGCAGGACCGTCAGGCCACGACGTCTCATGCCGCAGAGCGTACCGACCGGTTGCGGCCCGCCCGCCGGATGCGCCACGCGACTTCGCCCTCAGCGCAACGCCAGCGGCGGCTACCTGGGGCGCGGTCCGCGTACCGTAGATGTCGTGCCTGATATTCCGTTCGGTTTCGCGCTCCCGGGTGGGCAACCACCAGACCCCAACGATCCCGCGCAGATGCAGCAGTTCATGTCGCAGTTGCAGCACCTGCTCTCCGCGCCGGGCAGCGGGCCGGTCAACTGGGACCTGGCCCGGCAGGTAGCAGCCAGTCAGCTCGCGGCCGCCGGTGACCCGGCGGTGTCGATGTACGAGCGCAACGCGGTCGAGGAGGCGCTACGCCTCGCCGACCTGTGGTTGGAGCCCGCCTCGGCGTGGCCCAGCGGCATCCAGAACCCCGTTGCGTGGAACCGCAACGAGTGGATCTTCAAGACGCTGGACGTGTGGCGCAAGCTGTGCGACCCCGTCGCCAGCCGAATGGTCGGCGCGATGGGCGACCTGGTGCCACCGGAGGCGCGCGCCCAGCTCGGCCCGATGCAGTCGATGGTGGCCTCCCTCGGTGGCGCGCTCTTCGGCGGTCAGCTGGGCCAGGCTCTCGGCTCGCTCGCCGCGGAGGTGCTCTCCGCCGGCGACATCGGGCTGCCGCTCGGCCCGGCCGGCACGGCCGCGCTGATCCCGGCCAACATCCGGGCGTACGGCGAGGGCCTGGAGCTGCCCGAGGACGAGGTCCGCCTCTACGTGGCGCTGCGCGAGGCCGCCCACCAGCGGCTGTTCCAGCACGTCCCGTGGCTGCGTGGGCATGTGCTCAGCGCTGTCGAGATGTACGCCTCGGGCATCCGGGTCAACCGGGAGGCGATCGAGGAGGCGATGGGCCGGGTCGACCCGACCGACCCCGAGTCGATGCAGGCGATCGCCCTGGAGGGCATCTTCACCCCGGAGGACACGCCGGCGCAGAAGGCCTCACTGGCCCGCCTGGAGACCGCACTCGCCCTGGTCGAGGGCTGGGTGTGCCACGTCGTCGACAGCGCCGCCAGCGACCGGCTGCCGAACGTCGTCCGGCTGGGCGAGGCGTTCCGCCGTCGCCGGGCCGCCGGCGGTCCCGCCGAGCAGACCTTCGCCGCGCTGGTCGGTCTGGAACTGCGGCCCCGCCGACTGCGGGAGGCCGCGGCGCTCTGGGCCGCGCTCACCGAGCACCGTGGCATCGAGGGCCGCGACGCCGTCTGGGGCCACCCGGACCTGCTCCCGTCGGACGACGACTTCGCCGATCCGGTCGCCTTCGCGATGAACGACATGGATCTCAGCGAGCTGGACAGCTTCGACTTCACCGCCCCCGGCGGGGTGGAGGAGAAGGCCCCCGGCCAGTCGGATCAGTCGGGGCGGCCCGGTCCGTCCGACGAGACCGACGGCGAAGGCGACGCCAGGTCCTGACCCCGCTCATTTGACGGCCTGCGCCGTGGGTGCCCCGCAGATCCACAGCGGGCACCCGCGGCGTGTTCGGCGGTGCCGACGGTTCGAGTGGGTCGGCCCGGAGAGGTGCAGGTGGGTCGGCCCGGACAGGTTCAGGTGGGTCGGCCCGCCCCGGAGAGCAGGGCGCGGGTGGCTTCCCAACCCTCGAAGGCCGGGTCGAGCGTGGCCAGGTCAGCCGGGCCGCGCAGTCGTCGCCAGCCGGTGGTGACCGCCACGTCACCCGGGCGCGGGGCGTTGGCGCGCGCCTCAGCCGGCGTCGCCGTGTCCAACTCCAGCGTCGGCAGCCAGTCGGGCGCGGGCAGTCGTACCGCGACCCCGAGCAGACCCGGGCCACCGCCCTCGACCGGAGCCACCGCGACCGGCCTGCTGGTGAGTGGGCGAAGCAGCTTGCCGACGGTCAGGGCGGGCAGGTCGGGCACGTCACTGACCAGCACGGCCGCCTGGTCGTACCCCTCCAGCGCGGCGAAGACGGCGTTCGGCGTCGGCTCGGCCACCTCGTACACCGCCGTTCCGGGCCACACCAACGCATCGGCCAGGGCCCGGTCGGCCGGGGTCACCGCGACCGCGACCTCCACCTCGTTGAGCGTGGCGAACAGGTCGATGACGTCTTCTGCCAGCGCCGCTCGCCACTGCGCCAGGTCGACGCCGGGCGGCGACCAGTGCACCGGCCCGAGCAACGCCACCACCACCCGTCGCGCCATCCCCCGACCCTAGCGCCCCACCCCACACAGCCGCCCAACCCGCCCGACCCAGCCAGCTGACCGGGACCCACGGCATGATCGACTCGGCTTCACTGGAATCGCGGTGTCCCGGAGCTCCCGACAGCGCGGTATTCAGGAACGCGAGTGGATCTTCGGGGCGACAGTGTGCGGTC
Source organism: Micromonospora sp. NPDC047753 (assembly GCF_040642735.1). Classification (NCBI taxonomy): domain Bacteria; kingdom Bacillati; phylum Actinomycetota; class Actinomycetes; order Micromonosporales; family Micromonosporaceae; genus Micromonospora; species Micromonospora sp. NPDC047753. Next base: position 8,448 of record NZ_JBEYSL010000240.1, read on the forward strand.
AGGTGGGGAGCGGCGCGCAGGAGGAGGCTGCGGCGACCCCTTCGAGGTAGCCGCGGGCACGTTCCGACTTCGGGTAGCGACCGACAAGCGCCCAGAACCGGGCGTTGTGGCTGGGCACGATGAGGTGCGCCAACTCGTGCAGCAACACGTAGTCGATCACCCAGTCGGGCATCTCCTGGACGCGGTGGGAGATGCGGATGCTGCGGTCCGCCGGCGTGCAGGAGCCCCACCGGCCGTTCTGGTTGGTGACCCATCTGACGCTGGCCGGCACCGCCTTCGAGGCGTACCCGGCGAGGTAGAGGTCGATGAGCCGGTTGGCGCGGGCCAGCAACTCGTCGTCGGACCGGGCAAGGCGGCCCTCCCGGGCGGCGAGCCGGGCGAGCATCCGGTCGACCCACTCGCTCTCCTCGGCACGGGAGAACTGGTCGGGGATGAGGACGACCACTCGCTCACCGTCACGGTACGCGGACACCGTGCGTCGTCGACGCTGACTGCGTCGCACCTCGACGACCGGCTTGCGCGTCCCCGCCATCACTGGGCCGCGCAGCCTCGACTACGTGTCACGAAGGAAAGCTAATGCCCACTGACCAGGGGACCGCAAGGGTCAACCGCACGACACGCGCCCAGAAAATGGTGATTGGTCGCCAGGCGTCCCGAAAATTTCTTGACCGCAGCGCCAGCACGCCATCTCGTCACCCTTGGTGAACGTCGACGGCGTCGGTCCGCGGCACATCTCCTACCGTAGGTGATCACCGCCTCGGATGCGCTGTGGAGGTACTCGCACGGGTGGCTGTCAGGGTTTGGTCGGCGTGTCCCCGCCAAACTGACTTATCCGACCTATTTCGCCATGCACACTCTCGACGTCGACTTCCTCACAGTGTCGATGCACAGCTGACATGGAACTGCCCAGACCTGGGTAGGGTCCGCGGACCAGCGGTCACGAAGGTGGCCGCGGAGTGAGACCCAGCGCCGGCGCCCCGTGTGGCCCGCCGCCGGGCACCCCGCCGGGACGGTTTTGACCGGCGGACGAGACGAGGAGGGCACCGTGGCCGACCAGGCCCAGACGACCTACAACGGTTACTGCGTGAAGTGCAAGGAGAAGCGGGACTTCGAGGGGCACGTCGAGGTCTCGAAGACCGGAATGAACATGGCCAAGGGCAAGTGTCCGGTATGCGGTACAACAGTGAACCGCATCCTGGGCAAGGCCAAGGTCTGACCCGAACGGGTGAACGGGGGTGGGGTGGCCGGGTCCTTGACGTGGCTGAACATCCAACCTCCTCGGTACCGGAAACAGGTAGCGAGGCCGTTCCCACC
>NZ_JBEYSL010000241.1:0-9746 GCF_040642735.1 Micromonospora sp. NPDC047753
GCCTCACGGCCGCCGGTGTGGGCCTGGCCGCCGCCGTGGGCGGTCGCCGCGCCGCCGCGCTCGCCGTGCCGCTGGCCGCCACCATCTGGGGGTACGACCTGCTGGCCAAGAACACCGCGGCCGGTCCGGCCGTGATGGCCGCCTGCCGAGGGCTGGACGTGCTGCTCGGCGCGTCCGGCGGTCGGATCACCCGGGCGTTGCCGGCGGCGGCCACCGTCGCCGCGCACACCTGGACGGTCACCGCGCTGTCCCGCCGGGAGGTCACCGGCGCCGACGCCACGCTGCCGATGCGCACCCTCGCCGGCACCGCGTTGGTCGCCACCAGTGCCGCAGTCGCCGTGCCGGGCGCCTTCCGAACCGCGAACCCCGCCGGGGCCACCGACCGGGCCGAGACCGTCGACGAGACGGGCGTCCGCGCGGGTCGCAGCCGGTCGGCCACGATCGCGGCGCTGCTGCCCGCGGTGCTGGCCGGGTGGTACGCCGCCCGGTACGGCGCGGCCCAGGCCGAGGTTGTCCGGGACCCGTCGGCCAAGCGGGTCCGCGCGGCCGTCGGCGCCGGGATCACCGGGTTGCCGGCCCTCCAGGGAGCGCTCACCGCACGCGGTGGAGCAGGTCTGCTCGGGGTGGCCGTCGCGGCGGCCGCGCCGCTGGGTCGACGACTGGCCCGGAAGGTCTCCCCGACATGAGCGTCCCCGAGCCACGGCCCGGTGCGCCGGCCACCGACGCCACCACGCTGCGCCTCGGGTACGGCACCAACGGGTTCGCCAACCACCGCCTCGACGACGCGCTCGCGGTCATCGCCGACCTCGGCTACGACGGGGTGGCGCTCACCCTGGACCATGACCACCTGGACCCGTTCGCGCCCGGGCTCACCCGCCGGGTCGCCGCTGTCAGTCGACGGTTGGAGTCGCTGGGCCTGGCGGTGGTCATCGAGACCGGCGCCCGCTACCTGCTCGACCCGTGGCAGAAGCACGCCCCGACGTTGCTGCACGACGACCCGACCCGGCGGATCGAGTTCCTGCGCCGGGCCGTGCGGATCGGCGCCGACCTGGGCGCGGAGGCGGTCTCGTTCTGGGCCGGCGTCCGACCCGAGTCGGTCTCACCGCAGTGCGCCTGGGACCGGCTGGTGGCCGGCTGCGCCACAGTGGTCGACGCGGCCGACACCGCGGACGTCACCCTCGGCTTCGAACCGGAGCCGGGCATGCTGGTGCAGGACATCGCCGACTGGCGTCGCCTGCACGCCGCACTGGACAACCCGGCCCGCTTCGGCATCACCCTCGACATCGGTCACTGTCGGTGCCTGGAGCCCTGGCCGGTGCCGCAGTGCGTCGCCGAGGTGGCCGACCACCTGGTCAACGTGCAGATCGACGACATGCGCCGAGGCGTGCACGAGCACCTGGAGTTCGGCGTCGGCGAGATCGACTTTCCGCCGGTGCTGGCCGCGCTGCGCGACGCCGGCTACCAGGGGCTGGTCGCGGTGGAGTTGCCCCGCGACTCGCACGCCGCACCCGCCGTGGCCGCCCGGTCGATCGAGTTCCTGCAGGCCGCCGCGGCCACCGATCGTCACGCCACCCGCACCCTTTGCTCTGCACCCGCCGATGCGCCAGCGGCCGAGGGATCGTCCGCCGAGGCGACATCCGCGAAAGAGGCCCCGGTGCACATGTAGGTGCAGAGCAAAGGGTGGCGTGGCACCGGGAGCAGCACAAGGGAGGAGACGGGATGACACCGGATTCACTGCGGGCCGCGCTGGGAGGCGTACCCGACCCCGACTGGCTGGACACGGCGCTGCGCCGGGTCACCACCGAGCCCACCGCGATCACCAGGCTCTTTCCCGCCGTCGGCCGACGGTGCGGGCGGGCCGCGCTGCCCGACGCCCCCGGCTGGACCGCCGACGACGCGGCCCGGGTGCTGCTGCTCACCAGCCTTCCCGGCGAGCACGCGGCGTACGCCGAGCGCCTCTACCAGCACGGTGACGCGGCCGAACGACGAGCAGTGCTGCGTGCCCTGCCGCTGCTGCCGATCGGCGCGGACGCGGTCCCGTTGCTGCACGACGCGATCCGGACCAACGACACCCGGCTGGTCGCCGCCGCGCTCGGCCCGTACGCCCGGCACCTCGACCAGGCCGCCTGGCGGCAGGCGGTGCTCAAGTGCGTGTTCAGCGGCGTCCCCCTGGCCGGGGTGGCCGACCTGGACTCCCGGGCCGACAGCGAGCTGACCGCCATGCTCGCCGCGCTGGCCGCGGAACGACACGCCGCCGGCCGTGACCTGCCCGCCGACGCCACCGACCTGCTCGACCGGCTGACCGCCGCACTGCCCCGGGAGGCGTGAATGCGCATCTTCGACCCCCACATCCACATGACCTCACGCACCACCGACGACTACGAACGGATGGCCGCCGCCGGAGTGCGCGCGGTGGTGGAGCCGGCGTTCTGGCTGGGTCAGCCGCGCACCAGCGCCGCCTCGTTCACCGACTACTTCGACTCGCTGATCGGCTGGGAGCCGTTCCGGGCCGGGCAGTTCGGGGTGCGCCACTTCGCCACCATCGCGCTGAACCCCAAGGAGGCGAACGACCCGCGCTGCCGGCCGGTCCTCGACCTGCTGCCCCGTTACCTGGACAAGGACGCGGTGGTGGCGGTCGGCGAGATCGGGTACGACTCGATGACGCCCGAGGAGGACGAGGCGTTCGCGGCGCAGCTCGCCCTCGCGGTGGCGTACGAACTACCGGCGCTGGTGCACACCCCGCACCGGGACAAGGCGCGAGGCTGTGAGCGGACCCTCGCCGTGGTCGCCGAGTCCGGCATCGACGCGGGTCGGGTGGTCGTCGACCACCTCAACGAGGTGACAGTGAAGCTGGTCCGCGACAGCGGCTGCTGGCTGGGTTTCTCCATCTACCCGGACACCAAGATGACGCCGCAGCGGATGGTCGAGTTGCTGCGGGAGTACGGCACGGAACGGATGCTGGTCAACTCGGCAGCCGACTGGGGGCGCTCCGATCCGCTGCTGACCCGAGCCACCGGCGAGGCGATGCTCGCGGCGGGCTTCAGCGACGACGACGTCGACAAGGTGCTGTGGCGAAACCCTGTGGAGTTCTACGGGCAGTCGGGGCGGCTCGACCTCAGCGACCTGGACGCCGCCGCCGCCGTGGACCCGCAGACCGGCAACTCGATCCTGCGCGGCGGCAGCTGATGCGGCTGCGACATGCCGGCGGCGAGACCGTCCACCTGGGCTACTGCACCAACGTGCACCCGGCCGAGGACCTCGCCGGGATCCTCGGTCAACTGGACACCTACGCGGTGCCGGTCCGCGAGGCGCTCGGCAGCGACCTGCTCGGGCTCGGCCTGTGGCTGGCCGCCCCGGTCGCCGCCGAGCTGGCCGCCGACCAGACGCTACGCCGCCGGTTGCGCACCGAGCTGGACGCGCGCGGCCTGGAGGTGGTCACCCTCAACGGCTTCCCGTACGCGGCCTTCCAGGCCCCGGTGGTCAAGCAGGACGTGTACCACCCGGACTGGACCACCGAGCAGCGCCTGACCTACACCCTGGACCTGGCTCGGGTCCTCGCCGACCTGCTGCCCGACGACGCCGCCCGAGGTTCGATCTCCACGCTGCCGCTGGCCTGGCGTCAACCGTGGGACACCGGCCGGGCCGACGCGGCCCGACGCCGACTGGACCAGCTCGCCGCCGGCCTGGCCGACGTGCAACGGGACACCGGCCGTGAGGTGCGTGTCGCCTTCGAGCCCGAGCCCGGCTGTGTGGTGGAGAGCACCGGTCAGGCGGCCGCGCTGCTGTCCGGGATGGACACCGACCGCCTGGGTGTCTGCGTCGACCTCGCCCACCTGGCCTGCGCCTGGGAGGAGCCGGCCGAGGCGCTGCACCGACTGCGGGCGGCCGGACTGCCGGTGGTGAAGGTGCAGGTCTCGGCCGCTGTCGAGGCCGCCGACCCGGCCCGCGACGCCGAGGCGTTGCGCCGCTGGGTGGAGCCGCGCTTCCTGCACCAGACCCGGGGCGCCGGTTGCGCCGGTCTGGCCGACCCGGCCGAGCCCACGTACGCGGCCGACGACCTGGACGAGGCGTTGGACCGGGCGCTGCCCGGGCCGTGGCGGGTGCACTACCACGTGCCGTTGCACGCCCCACCCGAGGAGCCGCTCGGCTCGACAGTGCCGGTGCTTCGTGCGGCCCTGAGAGCGCTCTTCGACGGCCCGACCGCCGGCTGCGACCACCTCGACGTCGAGACGTACACCTGGGGGGTGCTGCCGGCCGCACGACGGCCCGGCACCGACGCGGAGCTGGCCGCCGGCATCGCCGCGGAGCTGGCCTTCGCCCGGGACGAACTGGTCGGCCTCGGCCTGACCACAGACCGAACCGTGAGCATGGGAGTGACGCGATGAGCCGGCGACTGGTGGTCCTCGACGTGGTGGGGTTGACGCCCCGACTACTGGCCCACATGCCTCGACTGCGCGGGGTGGCCGACGGCGGCTTCCGGGCCGAGCTGGGCACTGTGCTGCCCGCCGTGACCTGCTCGGTGCAGTCCACCTTCCTCACCGGCGAGCAGCCCAGCGGGCACGGGATCGTCGGCAACGGGTGGTATTTCCGGGAGCTGGGCGAGGTGCTGCTGTGGCGGCAGCACAACGCGCTGGTCGGCGGGGACAAGCTCTGGCAGGCCGCCCGTCGGGCCGAACCCGGCTACACGGTGGCCAACGTCTGCTGGTGGTACGCCATGGGCGCCGACGTCAACTGGACGGTGACGCCACGCCCGGTCTACTACGCCGACGGGCGCAAGGAACCGGACTGCTACACCGACCCGCCGGAGCTGCACGACGCGCTCACCGGCCGGCTGGGCACCTTCCCGCTCTTCACCTACTGGGGGCCGACCGCCGCCCTGCCGTCGTCGAAGTGGATCTGCCAGGCCGCCGAGCAGATCCTCGCCGACGTGTCACCCGACCTGACCCTGGTCTACGTTCCGCACCTGGACTACGACCTGCAACGCTTCGGTCCCTCGTCGGCCCAGGCCGCCGCGGCGGCAGCCGAGCTGGACGCGGTGCTCGGCCCGCTCCTGGACGCCGCCCGGGCCCGGGACGCCACAGTGGTGGTGCTGTCCGAGTACGGCATCACCGACGTGTCCCGGCCGGTGGACGTCAACCGGTTGCTGCGGGCCGAGGGCCTGTTGCGGGTGCACACCCAGGCGGGCATGGAGTACCTCGACCCGTGGACGTCGAAGGCGTTCGCTGTCGCCGACCACCAGATCGCGCACGTCTACGTCAAGGACCCGGCCGACGTGCCGGCGGTGGCGAAGCTCTGCGCCAGCCTGCCCGGGGTGGCCGAGGTGCTCGACGCCGAGGGCAAGGCCGCACACGGGCTCGACCACCCGCGCGCCGGTGAGCTGGTGCTGGTGGCCGAGCCGGACTCCTGGTTCACCTACTACTACTGGTTGGACGACGCCAACGCACCGGACTTCGCCCGGCTCGTGGAGATCCACCGCAAGCCCGGTTACGACCCGGCGGAGCTGTTCTTCGACCCGGCGAACCCCGGTGCCGCGAAGGCTCGCGCCGGGGTGGCCCTGGCCCGCAAGAAGCTCGGCATGCGGTACCTGATGAGCGCTGTCGGCCTGGACGCCGGTGCGCAGGCGGTTCGCGGCTCGCACGGTCGGCTGCCGGCAGACCCGGCGGACGGCCCGGTGCTGCTCTGCTCCGACCCGAGCGCGGCCCGGGACAAGATCGCGGCGACCGAGGTCAAGGCGCTGCTGCTGGAGTTGGCCGGATTAGGCGCTGACGGCGCGAGCGGCTCGGGGGAGCGGACATGACGGTCACCGTCGCGCCCACCGACGCCAGCGAACTGCGGGCACGCTTCGACGCGGAGCTGGCCGGTTTTCTCAGCCGACAGGGCCCGGACTGGCCGGACGGTGCGCCGCGGGGCGTGTTCACCGCGCTGCAACGGTTCGTGCTGGCCGGTGGCAAGCGGTTACGACCGCTCTTCTGCTACTGGGGTTGGCGCGGCGCGGGAGCGGCCGACGGCACCCCGATCGTGGTGGCCGCGGCGGCCCTGGAGCTGTTCCACGCGTTCGCGCTGATCCACGACGACATCCTGGACGGCAGCGACCGCCGCCGGGGTGAGCCGTCGGTGCACCGGCTCTTCGCCGACCTGCACGCCCGCTCGTCGTGGCGTGGTGACCCCGAGGCGTACGGCCGCAACACCGCGCTGCTCTGCGGGGACCTCTGCGCGGCCTGGTCGGATCAGATGTTCCACGAGTGCGGGCTCAGCACCGAGCAGGTGCACCGGGGGTACGGCGTGTTCGCGCTGATGCGTACCGAGGTGATAGCGGGGGAGTACCTGGACCTGGTCTCGGGGGTGGGCGACGGCTCGGTGGCCAGCGCGCTCACCGTGATCCGGATGAAGGCTGCCCGGTACACGGTCACCCGGCCGTTGCAGATCGGTGCGGCGCTGGCTGGGGCGGGGCCGGAGCTGATCGCCGCGTTGGGCGAGTTCGGTGACCCGCTGGGTGACGCGTTCCAGCTCCGCGACGACGTCCTGGGTGTGTTCGGTGACCCGGCGGTGACCGGCAAGTCGGTCCTGGACGACCTGCGTGAGGGCAAGCCCACGGTCATGATGGCGCTGGCCCGCAGCGCCGCCGACCGGCCCCAGACCGTCCGGTTGCGGGAGCTGTTCGGTAACCCGGCGTTGGACGCCGAGGGCGCGGCGGAGCTGCGCGACATCATCGAGGCGACCGGCGCGCGGGAGCGGATCGAGCAGATGATCCGGGTCCGGACCGAGGCCGCGCTCGCCGCGCTGCGGAACGCCGTGGTGGCCGACGAGGCCCGCGAGGCCCTGGTTGCGCTGGCCGGGCAGGCGATCGATCGACGGGCCTGACCGGCGACTTTCGATCAAATCGACAAAAGTTGATGCTGAACCGCCGGAAGGTATGGACACATCGACACGTGCGACTTAGTGTCGTGACCAACACGAAAATGTTTCGTCGAGGTGAACCGGCGGCGCGGTAACCCATCGACCCCCCACCACCGCTACGGCATCCGGCGCGACGGCGCGCGCCCGGCCTGGCAGTCACACGTCAGGAAGGGACAGCACAGATGTCAATGAAGGACGCTCCCCGACAACGGTCCCGACGATGGTTCTCCAGCGGATCCGCGCTGCTGCTGGCGGTCGCCGCCGGCACTGTCACCTTCGCCGCCGGCTCGGCCCCCGCCCAGGCACACACGATCGTCGCCAGCGACTTCCAGCAGGTCGAGTTGGCTCGCGGCGTGACCGACATGGGTGAGCCGATGTCCCTGGCGGTGCTGCCGGACCGCTCGGTCCTGCACACCGCCCGCAACGGCACCCTGCGCCGCACCGACGCCAACGGCACCACCTCCGTGATCGGCACCGTCTCGGTCTACACGCACGACGAGGAGGGGTTGCAGGGCGTCGGGGTCGACCCGGGCTTCGCCAGCAACCGCTACATCTACCTCTACTACGCCCCGCCGCTCTCCACCCCCGGCGGCGACGCACCGGCCACCGGCACCGACTTCTCGGCCTTCGACGGGGTCAACCGCCTCTCCCGGTTCACCCTGAACACCGACTTCACGCTCAACCAGTCGAGCAAGGTCGACGTGCTCGACGTCCCGGCCAGCCGTGGCATCTGCTGCCACGTCGGCGGTGACATCGACTTCGACGCCGCCGGCAACCTCTACCTGTCCACCGGCGACGACACGAACCCGTTCGAGTCGTCCGGCTACTCACCACTGGACGAGCGGACCAACCGCAACCCCGCGTACGACGCGCAGCGCAGCGCCGGCAACACCAACGACCTGCGCGGCAAGATCCTGCGGATCAAGGTGAACGCCAACGGCACGTACTCCATCCCGTCAGGCAACCTGTTCGCCCCCGGCACGGCCAGGACCCGGCCGGAGATCTACGCCATGGGGTTCCGCAACCCGTTCCGGATCAGCGTGGACAAGGCCACCGGGGTGGTCTACGTCGGTGACTACGGGCCGGACGCCGGCTCCACCAGCTCCACCCGCGGGCCGTCCGGCCAGGTGGAGTTCAACCGGGTCGCGGCACCGGGAAACTACGGCTGGCCGTACTGCACCGGCACCAACACCAGCACCGAGACGTACAACGAGTTCGACTTCGCGACCAGCGCCAGCGGCGCGAAGTACAACTGCACCGGCGGGCCGACCAACAACTCGTTCCGCAACACCGGCCTGACCACCCTGCCGCCGGCCCAGCCGGCCTGGATCCGGTACGCCGGTGACGCCGGCACCCCGACCGAGTTCGGCGGCGGCTCCGAGTCGCCGATGGGCGGCCCGGTCTACCGGTACAACGCCTCGTCGACCTCCACCACCAAGTTCCCGCAGTCGTTCGACGGGCAGTTCTTCGCCACCGAGTTCGGCCGGGGCTGGATCAAGCCGATCCACGTCAACTCCGACGGATCCCGGGGCACCATCGACACCTTCCCCTGGGTCGGCAAGCAGGTGATGGACTCGGCGTTCGGCCCGGACGGCGCCTACTACGTCCTCGACTACGGCACCGGTTACTTCAACGGTGACGCCAACTCCGCGCTCTACCGCTTCGACTACGTCGGCGGCGGCAACCGGGCGCCCACCGCGAAGGCCAGCGCCAACCGCACCTCAGGTGCGGCCCCGCTCGCCGTGACGTTCTCCTCGGCCGGCTCGTCCGACCCCGAGGGTGGCACGTTGACCTACGCGTGGGCCTTCGGTGACGGCACCACCTCGACCGCCGCGAACCCGACGAAGACCTACAGCGCCAACGGCACCTACACCGCCACGCTGACCGTGCGGGACCCGCAGGGCGCCACCGGCAGCAGCAGCGTGCAGATCAGCGTCGGCAACACCGCGCCCACCGTCACGATCAACAACCCGGGCAACGGTCAGCTGTTCGGCTTCGGGGACACGGTGCCCTACAGCATCACGGTGACCGACCCGGAGGACGGCACCATCGACTGCACGAAGGTCAAGATGACCTACGTGCTCGGCCACGACCAGCACGGCCACCAGATCACCTCGAAGACCGGCTGCTCCGGCTCGATCACCATCCCGGTCGACGGTGAGCACGACGACGCGGCGAACATCTTCGCGATCTTCGACGCCGAGTACACCGACGCCGGTGGGCTGACCACGCACACCCAGCACACGTTGCCGCCGCGGCACCGCCAGGCCGAGTTCTACGGCACCTCGTCGGGGATCAACGTGTTCAGCAAGACCCCGGCCGAGGGTGGCAAGACCGTCGGCGACATCAACAACGGCGGCTGGATCGCGTTCCAGCCGTACCGGCTGGGCAACGTGACCTCGTTCAACGCCCGGGTCTCCTCGGCGGGCGCCGGCGGCACCCTCCAGGTCCGGGCCGGCTCGGCCACCGGCACCGTGCTCGGCTCGGCCACGGTCCCGGTGACCGGCGGCTGGGAAACCTTCACCACCGTCACCGGGACGATCAGCAACCCGCCGACCGGCACGACCACGCTCTACCTGACCTTCGCCGGGTCGGGCACCGGGGCGCTCTACGACCTGGACGCCTTCACCTTCGTCACCGGGACGCCCCCGGCCGGTGGGGCCGGGCCGATCAAGGGCCTGGCTGGCAAGTGCCTGGACGTGCGCAACGCCGCGACCGCCGACGGCACGCAGATCCAGATCTACACCTGCAACGGCAGCGCGGCGCAGACCTGGGCCGTGACGCCGAACTCGACGATCAAGTCGTTGGGTAAGTGCCTGGACGTCGCGGGTGCCGCCACCGCCGACGGC
>NZ_JBEYSL010000242.1:0-9736 GCF_040642735.1 Micromonospora sp. NPDC047753
GCAGCGAGTAGTAGTGCGCCACCACGTACCCCACCGCGATCGGGACGATGGAGTGGGCGATCTCGCCCGGCACCTGACGGGCATCGGTCGCTTCGGCCCGGCCGATGTGCGCCGCGGCGCCGGTCGCGGCGAGGTACGCCACCGCGACGGCGGCGATGACGAGGCTCAGTCCGGCGCTGCCGGTGACCGCCGGGTGCAGGCCGTTCTCCTGGCTGAAGCGCAACCAGCCCGGCGCGTTGGAGAGGCTGTCGTACATGGTCGAGCCGAGCAGCACGATCACCACGGCGACCAGCCCGGGGCGGGGTCGCAGGCCGGCGATCCCGTCGAGCGGGTTACGCCAGACCAGCACGCCGTCGGCGGCCCGGCCGAGCGGGGCGAGGTGACCGATCACTGTGCTGTACGCCTCGAACGGGTCGGCGTGGTCGAACCAGCCGGCGCCGAACAGCACGGCACCGGCCAGCAGGACCACCGCGTACCCGGTCAGCCAGGCGGTGATGACCGGCAGGGTGGCCCGGTCGGGGGCGACCAGTTCCAGCCAGACGAACCCGAAGAGGGTGGCGGCTGCCGGCCACCAACCGACGCTGTCGGGCAGCTCACGGAGCCCACGGTTGGGGTCGCGCCGCGCCGCCAGCGCCGCGAGCAGGTGCACGGTGCGCAGCGGGTTGACCGCCCGCCAGATCGGGCCGAGCAGCAGCGACAGCGGGGCCAGCCCGACCCAGAGCAGCACGTAGAGCGCGCCGGCGGTCGGGTTGTCAGCGGTGTCGGGCCCGCCCAGCAGACCGAGGCAGAACCAGGCGGCGGCGAGCAGGCCGAGCCCGCGCAGCGCCCACCGGAAACCGGGCGCGTCGACGAGTCGGGCGAGCCGGTGCGGCACCGGGCGACCGCCGGTGGCGTCCCGGTCGAGCCGGGGTTCGCGCCAGAGCAGGCCCAGCGCCACGAACGTGACGACGAGGGTCAGCGCGGCGGCGACGACGAGCTGCGGCAGGGTGATCGGTAGGTCCTGACGGCCACCGACGCCGTGTGCCAGCAGCGTGGGAGCGGCCGTCATGTCGTTCAGCGGACGACGAGCTGGAAGAGCACCAGCTCGGACTCGTGCGTCTCCACCTCGAACAGCCCGGTCTTGTCCGCGCGGAACTCCACCGAGCCGGGCGTGCCGGCCGGTAGCCGGGCGCCCAGGTCGTAGCCGTGCACGTGCAGCTCGTCGGCGACGTCGGAGGTGACGGTGATCCGGACCGACTGTCCCTTACTGACGGTGACCCGTCCGGTCGGTGGGTCGACCCGCTTCTTCGCGATCGTGATGGTGATCTGTTGGTCGACCGCAGCGGTGCTGGCGGAGGCGCTGGGCGTGCTGGCCGCCGTCGGGGTCGACCCGGTGGAGGTGGCGCTCGACGGGACGACGGACGTGGGTGTCGGCGAGGGGGCGGCCACGGAGGGGTCGTCGTCCTGCCCGCAACCGGCGAGGAGCAGGGCGCCGAGGGTGGCGGCGGCGAGGGCGGCGGCGGTCCGGGCAGCGGGGGTACGGACGGACACGGGCGGACTCCGAACGACGCGAGGGGGACGGGTGTCGGGTTGATCGTCGGGGAGGAGAACTCTACGTCTTGTTCGGTGCCGGGGAAATGACCATGATGAACGAATGCGATCGAAGCTGGTCACTGTGCGTAAGGCCCTCAGCCGTGTCGTGGCGGCGCTGGCGGCGACCCTGGTGGTGTCGCTGCTGCTGCCGGTCGCCCCGGCGTCCGCGCACGGCCAGCTGGCGACCTCCACGCCTCTGAAGGGCACCGTCGTCCGCGAGCCGCTGCCCCAGTTGGCGTTGTACTTCACCGAGAAGCCGGCGTCCAACGCGCACTTCGCCATCAGCGGCCCAGACGGGTCGCGAGTGGACAACGGGTGGTCCTACGGTGAGCCGAAGCGACTCGACAAGCCGGTCACCGAATACTTCATGGTCAACGGGGTGTTCGAGCCACGGCTCTACCACACCGGCTTCCCGGCCATGGTCACCGTCGCGCACTGGCCGGCGAAGGGCCGCTACACCGCGAGCTACCTCTCGGTCGCCTCGGACGGTGAGGCGGTGCGGGGCGAGGTGACCTTCGACTACCAGGGCCCCGGCACTGCGGCCCCGGCCGGCTGGTCGGCGCCCACGGCGGGGCCGGACCCGGCGCTGCTCGCCCAGGCCGAGGGTGAGGGCTCGACCAGTTCCGGGGCCACCGGCAGCCCGGTCGCCCCTACCGGCGCCGCGACGGGCGACCCGGCCGGCGCCGCGAAGGAGCAGGGGGGCGGCGGGTTCCCGGCCTGGTTGGTCCCGGCCCTGACCGTCGTTACGGTCGCCGTACTCGTGCTGGTGGCGGCCCGCCGTCGACCTGCCACGCCGGGAGCCACCACACGAAGCGGCCGGCCGGCCGGCGCGGCAGGCAAGGGCGGCACGCCGGGCCGCAAGGCCGCCACCCCGGCCCGCAAGCCCGGCGATCGATCCAGCGGCCCGGCCCGGCGCGGACGGCGGTAGGCCGGCGGCCCGGTCCGGCGCGTGGCAGTGGGCGTCAGGGCCGAGCCGTCTCCCAGTGCGCCGGGCGGCCACCCGCCCCGCCCAACCACGTCGACAGCGGCCCCTGGTGCCGCCCCACGGATCGGCGCATGGCATTGACCAGGGCCAGTTGCGCCCGGGTCGGGGCCACCATCGCCTGCTCGAACTGATCCTGCGACAGCGGCGCGGTTGTCGTGTCCACTCCCGTGGCGACGTCCAGGAGTCGCTGCACCGCGTGGCCGAAGGCGTCGATCTCGGCGGTGACCGCGCTCGGGGCGACGAGGCTGGCTGACATCAGCGCGGCGCTCCACACCCCCCAGTCGTAGTCCCACGCCGTGCGTCCCAGGTGAGCGCGCCGCAGGATCATCGTGAACGTGGCGTACTCCCGCAGCAGGTCCTGGTAGGCCACGAGCTGCCGGTCCCGTAGCCAGTGTCGGTCCTGTGCACTGCGGGTGAGCATCCCGCCGACGACAACGCCGACGGTCGCCGAGAGCGCGCCGCCGAGCGTCGTGACAGCGACTTCCAGCAACGCCATGACACCTCCGTGGTGACCGTCGAGTCCGAGCATCGATGATCGCCGGCCTCGTCGTCAACGGAGCAGAAGGACGTGGACCGCTTTGCCGACGCCCACTGGCGGGCCCGTCGGCGGCACCGCTGACTGCCAGCGGCAGGCCGATCGGCCAGACATTCTGCGCGTAACATGGCGAACTTTCGCATGGACATCGGTAACTTTTGATGCATCGGCGCGAAGCCATGGACAGTCCAATCGAAACGCCTTAATGTTCCGAGCCATCCACCCGGTGTTTCCGCAACGTCACTCGTCGGCGTCGAGGACGTTACGGAGCCGGGCCGACGGCCATCCTCACCGCTGATCCACGTCGGCCGTCGGACACTCCACTGCCTCCCGGAGGAACGATGGGCACACGCCTGCTACGCCGACTCCACCATCCCGTCCTGGGTGCGCTGGCACTCGTCCTCGCCGCCGGCCTCTGGGCCGCCCCCGCCAACGCCGCCCCCGCACAGGAACCGGGCGTCACGCTGCGCGTCTTCGACGTGCAGGTGCCACTGTCCGAGTTGTGCACCCTCAAGCCCGCCCAGACCCCGAACGTGGACAAGCTCATGTCCACCATCAACTGGACCTCGGCGGCCGACTTCGGCTTCGAGGACAACTTCGTCTCGCAGGTGCTCGGCAACATCACCACCACCCAGGCCGGCAGCTACACCTTCCGGCTCAGCAGCGACGACGGCTCCAAGCTGTCGATCGACAACGCGGTCGTGATCAACCATGACGGCCTGCACGGCGCGACCCCGCCCAAGGAGGGCACCGTCACCCTCACCACCGGCCTGCACCCGCTGCGGATCGACCACTTCGAGCGTGGCGGCGGGCAGCAGATCACCCTGGAGTGGAAGACGCCCGGTTCGTCGACCTTCGTTGTCGTACCGAACTCGGCGCTGAGCACCGACGCCGGTGTGGTCCGGGTGACCGCACCCGGACGCAAGGAGTGCGAGGGCGTCTCCGACACCCCCGGTGACGGCCTGCCGCTGACCGGCGTGCACCCCGGCTACACCCTGACCAACCTGCGGCCCAGCGGCTTCCAGCCGAAGGTCACCGGCATGGACTGGCTGGCCGACGGCCGGCTGGTCATCAGCACCTGGGGCGGCAGCGACCAGTCCGGCACCTCCCAGGACGGCGAGGTCTGGATCCTCGGCAACACCGGCGGATCGACGAGCCCGGGCAACGTGACCACCAAGAAGATCGCCGGCGGCCTCAAGGAACCGATGGGGCTCAAGGTCGTCGACGGGGTGGTCTACGTGACCGAGAAGCAGCGGTTGACCCGGCTGGTGAACACCGGCGGCGACGAGGCGGCCGAGCGCCTGGATACCGTCGCCACCTGGCCGTACGGTGGCAATTTCCACGAGTTCGCGTTCGGCCTGCTCTACCAGGACGGGTTCTTCTATCTGAACCTGTCGGTGTCGATCAACTCCGGCGGCGCCACCACCAACCCGCAACCCGCCACCAACCGCGGCACCACCCTCAAGGTCAACAAGGACACCGGCGCGGTCAGCTACGTCGCCGGCGGTCTGCGTACGCCACACGGCATCGGCTGGGGCCCGGAGGGCGGCGTCTTCGTCACCGACAACCAGGGCGGCTGGCTGCCCTCGTCGAAGCTGGTGCACGTCAAGCAGGGCAGGTTCTTCAACCACTTCACGAGCCCGGCGGGTCCGTTCGACACCGCACCGGTGACGCAGCCGGTGCTCTGGATGCCGCAGAATGAGATCGCCAACTCGCCCAGCACACCGCTCTACCTGACCAGCGGTCGCTACGCCGGCCAGTTCGTCATCGGTGACGTCACCTACGGCGGCCTGCAACGGGCGAACGTGGAGAAGGTCAACGGCGAGTACCAGGGCGCTTTGTTCCGGCTCACCCAGGGCCTGGAGGCGGGCGTCTCCGAGGTCAACGTCGGCCCGGACGGCGCGATCTACGTCGGCGGGCTCGGCGCGGGCGGCAACTGGGGCCAGACCGGCAAGCTCTCGTACGGCCTGCAGAAGCTCACCCCGAACACCGCCACCACGTTCGAGATGCTCGCGATGCGCGCCACCACGACCGGCTTCGAGGTGGAGTACACCGAGCCGGTGTCGACGGCGACCGCCGCCGAGCTGGCCGCGCGCTACAAGCTCAAGCAGTGGCGGTACGTGGCGACGTCGAACTACGGCGGTCCGAAGATCGATGAGGAGACGCTGACCGTCACCTCGGCCACCCTCTCGGCGGACGGCAAGAAGGTCAGTCTCACGGTGCCCGGTCGCAAGGCCGGCCGGGTGGTGCACCTGCGGTCCCCGCGCCCGTTCACCTCGACCAGCGGCCAGTCACTGTGGAGCACCGAGGCGTGGTACACGCTCAACTCCATCCCGGGCAGTCCCCCGCCGCCGACCGGCGGCACCATCACCGGCGTCGGCGGCAAGTGCCTGGACGTCGACAACGCGGGCACCGCCGACGGCACGAAGATCCAGCTCTGGACCTGCAACGGCACCAAAGCGCAGTCGTGGACGAAGGTCGGCGACACGTACCGGGTGCTGGGCAAGTGCCTGGACGTGGACAACGGCGGCACCGCCAACGGCACGAAGGTTCAGCTCTGGACCTGCAACGGCACCGCCGCGCAGGTCTGGCAGCCACAGGCCGACGGGTCGATCCGCAACCCGCAGTCGGGCAAGGTCCTGGAGGCCGCCGGCGGTAGCAGCGCCGACCGCACCCAGATCCAGCTCGGCACGTACGCGGGCGGCGCACACCAGAAGTGGGTGGTCAGTAGCGGGGTAACCGGCTGACCTCGGACGAGGGGGCGCGGTCTGACCGGCGGGTCAGGCCGCGCCCCGCCCGTCCACAGCACGAAGACCTCCGCTCAGCGGAACAGCACCGGCCGGTTCCCCCGGGCGCCGACGAGGTGGCCCCTGATGTTGATGTCCTCGATCGAGTCGGTCTCCCACACGCCCCGGGTGGTCAGGTCTGTCATCAACCCGTTGCGCCAGAGGAACGGGTGCCACGCAGCGGTGGTGGTGCTCTGGCCCACCACCTCACCCCGGTCGTTGATCGCGGTGGCGCGGCTCCAGTCGCCACCGAGCGTGCCGAGGTCGGTCAGTGTCCCGTTCTGCCAGCGGAACGCCCGGCCGTTCGCCGCGCCCACCACCTGGCCCCGGTTGTTGACCCCGAGGGCCTCGCTGCCGATCTGCGTGAACACCCCGTCGCGCAGCCGGCCACCCACGCAGGTGCACGGGTAGTCCTGCGGCGGCACGTTGAACCCGCCCACCACGTCGCCCGCGTTGTTGAAGTCGGCGGTGAACTCGTAGAAGTACTCCCGACCCAGGTCGGTGAAGACCCCGTCGCGCCACAGGAAGCGGTGCGGCATGTCTCCGGCCGGTTCGCTGGTGCCGAGCACCTGCCGCCGGTCGTTGACGCCGATTGCCACACTGTTCTCCCCGCCCAGGGTGCCCAGGTCGTGGAGCTGACCGTCGCGCCAGAGCACAGCGCGGGTCAGGTAGTCCGAGCCGAACGAGGTGATCGCCACGTCACCGAACTCGTTGACGTCCACGGCGCTGGAATCCGTGTCACCCGGTAGCACGCCCAGGTCGGTGATGACACCGTGACGCCACAGCACGGCGTGCCGGGCGCCGCTGGCGACCGTGCTCCAGCCGACGATGTCGCCGCGATCGTTCATCGCCGTCGCAGCGCCGTCACCCCCGTTGAGAGTGCCGAGGTCGACGAGCCGATAGCTGTGCGGGGGTGCCGGCGCTGCGACGGCGGGAGCGGGAGCGAGGGTGATCATCGCGACGGCGGTCGTCGCTGCGGTCAGCAGGGGACGCGGGGACACCATGGACGCCAAGGGGGACGCTCCTCGGATCGGAGCGGCGACGACCCGGCGGACGGGCGCGGGGCAACCGCCACTGCGCGTTCGATCGGTAACGCACAGTAGATCCGGTGTCGTGGCGGCACGCCAGGGACCGAACGGTCACCGACGCATGAGGCGCGCGTCGGTCAGGGGCCGTGCGGCAGCGGCTGCGCCAGTGCCCGCAGGTCCGCCGGGAGTTGGGCCAGGGCGTCCTCGAACTCCCGGTGCCCGACCACCCGGTGCATCGTCTGGAGCACCGCCCGGGTGCCCCGCTCGGCGGCCGGACGGTCGATCCCGGCGCGGTCGGCGACCCGGCTCAGGAACTCGTCGTAGCCGAACGTTTCCGGCGGCTCGGCGGCCTTGACCAGCAGTGGGCTCAGCTCGTCGGCCAGGTGGGGGGCCAACGCGCCCGCCTCCCCGCCGCTGAGCCGCTCGGTGAGGGTCCGCAGGACCGCCTCGGTGAGCGGGCGTGCCTGCTCCGGCGGGAGACCCGCCCGTGCCGCAACCTTGTCGACGAACGCCAGCTCGGCCATGCCCCCGCCCTTCGCTCTCGGAAACGCGTGGCTACCCGGGCCCACCGGCAGCAAACCCGGCAGCCGCAGCGGGCATGGTTCTGCTGGTTGCTCCGCGCGGTGCCGTCGGCTTCTCGTACCGTGAGGTCGGACCGGGAACCCGACGGCTGCCCGACGGCGGCCCGTGCCGCAGGAGGAGCAGATGGCCCTCGACCTGCCCGACGTGATCGACCGGTACTTCCGGGCCGTCAACGACCGGGATCTGGACGCCTTCGTCGCCTGCTTCGCGGACACCGCGAGCGTCGCCGACGAGGACCGCCTGTACGACGGACGGGCCTCGATCCGCGCCTGGCGGCAGAAGACGATGGACGCCTACGCGTACACCGCGGAGCCGGTCCGGGTCACGTCGCAGGCGGGCGACTCGTACCTGGCTGTCACCCGGGTGTCCGGTGACTTCCCCGGCAGCCCGATCGAGCTGCGGTACCGGTTCACGCTGCGCGACGGGCTGATCGGCGCCCTGGACATCCGTCCCTGACGGCGAGTGGGCCCACTGACACGAGAGGAACGCCGTGCCGCGAGTCTGGCTCATCACCGGCTGTTCGCGTGGCCTCGGCCGCGCCCTCGCCGAGGCCGTCCTGGCCGACGGCGACCACCTGGTGGCCACCGCCCGCAACCCGGCACAGCTCGCGGACCTGGTCGACCGGCACGGTGACCGGGTCCGCGCTGTGGCCCTCGACGTCAACGACCCCGCTGCCGCCCGTGCCGCCGTCCGCACCGCGGTGGACACGTTCGGGCAGCTGGACATCCTGGTCAACAACGCCGGGTACGCCGATGTCGCCGCGATCGAGGACATGTCGGAGGACGCCTTCCGGGCGCAGGTCGAGGCGAACTTCTTCGGCGTGGTCAATCTGTCCCGGGCCGCCCTGCCCGTGATGCGCGAGCAGGGGCGCGGGCACATCGTGCAGATCTCCAGTGTCGGCAGCCGGGTCGCGAGCACGGGTCTGGGCGCGTACCAGTCCGCCAAGTGGGCGGTCAGCGGCTTCTCCGGGGTGCTCGCCAGAGAGGTCGAGGCGTTCGGGATCCGGGTCACCACTGTCGAGCCGGGTGGGCTGCGCACCGACTGGGCCGGCTCGTCGATGAGCGCCCTGCCGATCAGTGAACCGTACCGGCCGGTCATCGACCCGGCCGTGCAGCGGCTGCGCCAGGCCAGCGGCGCCCAGCCGGGCGACCCGGCCCGCGCCGCCCAGGCGATCATCCGGATCACCCGGGTCGACGACCCGCCGCTCCGGTTGCTGCTCGGCGCCGACGCCGTGGCCGCCGCCCACGCGGCCGCCGAGGCCCTCGCCGCGTCGGACGCGCGATGGCGGGAGTTGAGCGAATCGATAGCCTTCGACACGGCACCCTGACCCGACTGCCCTACCGGACCGGCGAGGCCGGTCAGGCCGGCCCGTAGGTGATCAACCGCCGAACGGACGAGACAGTCAAGAGGGCGGTGGGTGACATGATGTGGCGGCAACAGCTACGAGAAGGGTTCCGCTGCCCGATGGCGCACTTTGAGGCTCGCACGCCCACGACACCCGCGCGGAACGCGGTGCCGCTGGTCGGGCAGCCGCATCGGGCGGGCTGATGCCGGGCGAGCGACGGGAGACCGTGGCCGAGCAGAATGTCTCCACCCACGCCGCGGACACCATGGCGTATCAGGTCGCGACGGACATACGGGCGCTGCGCGCGTTCGTCAGCGCCGGGGCGCTGGCCCGTGGCCTGTCGGACGAGGGGGCGGAGCTGTTGACGCTGGCCGTCAGCGAGTTGGCCACCAACACGTTGCAGCACACCACCGGCGGTGGCTGGGTGCGACTCTGGGCCGAGGCGGGTCAGCTGATCTGCGACGTCGTCGACCACGGCCCGACGCGGGCGTTCGGCCGAAGCATGCCGGCCACCGACTCGGTACGTGGTCGCGGGCTGGCGATCGTGGAGCAGATCTGTGACGAGGTCGCTGTGCTCACCAGTCCCGGGGAGACCGTCGTACGGATTCGCCTGAGTCTGTGAACCTCGGCGGCGATCCCCACCCGCCCACGCCAGTTTGACTGCCACAATGCGGACAGCTCGGGCCGACGGTGGCACCGGGTCGGACCCGAACGGGAGGACGCCACGATGCCGGACAGCGCACGCGAGGCCGAGCTGCTCGACGCCGAGCGCACCCTGCAGGCCGCCCAACGGGCCGGTGACGTCGCCGCCCTCGATCAGCTGCTGGTCGACCAGCTGATCGCCATCGGCCCGGACGGGCGTACCCACAGCAAGCAGGATGACCTGGCCGCTCACCGGGACCG
>NZ_JBEYSL010000243.1:0-9733 GCF_040642735.1 Micromonospora sp. NPDC047753
TGAGTCAGGTCGCTCATGTGGATGTAGGGGTGCCCTCTCGTGGGTGCGCCCGTCATGTCCTCAGGGCGCGTTCGGTATGACGCGGGCCACACGGTCGGCGGCAGATTGCCGAGCCGGACCGGGCCGCACGCGCGCCGCGGGCTGAGCTTCGATCAGATCGGCGCCCACGGCAACTGCTCCATGTTACCTGAACAGGCATACCCCCGTCCCGATTCCCAGTCGGCCACTCGCCACGCGGGGCAAGCAATTGTGACCCACCCCACACCAGCCCCCCGGTCCCGCCCGCGCCCTCGTTCGCCGCGCCCCGCCCCCGCCAACGTCGATCATGGAGTTGTGGTGGTGGACAAAAGGTTCAAAAATTTAGCAACCGGGCACCATGACTTCGTGATCGGCGGGGGCCAGCGCGGAGGGCAGCCACGCGATAGCCTGCCGCTCGTGTCCGCTTCCGGTTCCGCGTACGCCGATTTGCTGGGTCTGGTCGCCTTCGGCGAGCTGCTCGCCTTCGAGCGGATGGCGGGTGATGCCCGGCTCGCTCCTGACCTGCGCCGCCGGGCAGCGCTCAACGAGATGGCCGCGGCTGAGATCGCCAACTACCGGCGCCTCGCCGACCGGCTCACCGCGTTGGGCGTACCGCCCGAGGATGCGATGGCGCCCTATGTCGAGCCGTTGCAGGCGTACCACGACTCAACCGAGCCGCGGGACTGGGCGGGGGTGGTCACGAAGGCGTACGTGGGCGACGCGATCACCGACGACTTCGTTCGCGAGATTGCCGACGCGCTGGAGGAACCGGACCGGGCGCTGGTGCTGGACGTCCTGCACGACTCCCGGTACGCGGACTTCGCCGCTGCGGAGATCCGGGTGGCCGTCGCCGACGACCCCCGGGTGGCCGGTCGGCTCTCCATGTGGGCCCGACGGCTGGTGGGTGAGGCGTTGTCCCAGGCCGGCCGTGTCGCCGCCGAGCGGGCCACCCTCACCGCGCTGATCGCACACGACGGCCGGGTCGACGTGCCGGGGCTGTTCGGCAGGCTCACCACCGCGCACACCGCGCGAATGGCCGCCGCCGGGCTGAACAACTGACCACCCGGCCGGGTCGGCCGGCTCCGGCCTGCGGCAGGTGGGTCGAGTGCCGACCTGCCGCGATGGCCGGACCGGTCAGCGGACGGTGAACCCGACCGCCCGGGACGACGCCTCGGCGATCTCGACGTAGGCGACCTTCTCGACCGGAACGATGACCCGCCGGCCCTTCTCGTCGGTCAGGGAGAGCGTGCCGCCGTTGCCGGCGAAGGCGTCGGTCACGATCTGCTCGATCTCGGCCGGCGACTGCGCGCTGTCCACTACCAGCTCGCGTGGCGCGTACTGCACGCCGATCTTGACCTCCACTGTGCCTCCTCAACTGGGGCGAGAGAACCGCCCTGCGAAGGCTATCCGATCACGGGCCCGGCGGTCAGGCTGACTCACCTTGCAGCGGGAAGCTCGCGATGCCCCGCCACGACAGCGCGGCCACCAACGCCTCAGCTTCGGCCTTCGGCACCTGTCGGCCGCCGGCCAGCCAGAACTGTGCGGCCGTCTCCGCCGCGCCGACCAGCCCGGAGGCCAGCAGCTCGGCGTGCGCCCGACTCACCCCGGTGTCGGAGATGATGGTGTCGGTGATCGCCGCGATGCAGCCCTGCTCGACCCGCTCCACCCGCTGCCGTACGGCCGGGTCGTTGCGCAGGTCCGATTCGAAGACGAGCCGGAACGCCTCGCTCTCGTGGTCGACGAAGTCGAAGTACGCCCGTACCGACGCGCTGACACGTTCCTTGTTGTCGCTGGTACCGCGCATCGCATCCTGCACCTGAGCGACGATGGCGTCACAGTGCGTGTCGAGCAGCGCCAGGTAGAGATCCATCTTTCCGGGAAAGTGTTGGTAGAGCACCGGCTTCGAGACCCCGGCCCGCTCGGCGATGTCGTCCATCGCGGCGGCGTGGTAGCCCTGCGCGACGAACACCTCCTGCGCCGCAGCGAGAAGCTGCTTACGACGCGCGGAGCGAGGCAGGCGGGTGGGCCGGCCAGCGGTCTGTGCACCGTTCCCCGCAGCGGTCATGGGATCCTCCGAGTTCTCCGTACGAGCCGGCATTTTCCCCCCAGACCGGGCGAGGCCCGTGACCTCGGTCGTGGAAATGGCCCGCCGCTGTAACTTATCGCCACTCTCGGCACACGGTAGCCTCAGCGGGGGCGACCAAGGAGCGCGCGGTGAGTGAAACAGGGCAACCCGGAGCCGCCACCCCGGGAGATCACGGTGACGGAGCGGGTCAGCACGACGACCCGAGCCGTTCCGTCAGTGGGTGGGCGCCTCAGGCGGGTGGGTGGCCCCGAGCCGCCGACCACGAGGACGCCCGGGATGAGGCGCCGCGCTGGCAGCCCGACCCCGCGTCGGGCTGGCGGAGCTCCTCGACACGGCACGGTGACCTGCCATCGCCGCTGGTGGGGCGGTCGGGCGACCCGGAGTCGCCGACCCGCACCAACGGCCACCAGGTCAACGGCGTGCACCACCCGGACGACGTCAACGGCGTCCACCACCCCGGTCTCGAACCGCCCTCGGGGCGCCCCACGCCGGTGAGCGCACCACCCGGGCTGCCCGAGGAGGGTCGCCTCGGGGCGGCCGGCGACCGGCTCGTGGTGCCCGCCCAACGTCCCGCACCGCCAGCGGAGCAGGGTGCCGTCGAGTCCGACCCGGGCCCCGCCCCACACTCCAGCGCCGATCCGGCTGCCGCGCACCGTGCCCGCTGGGCCGAGCCCGGCTTGCCCACCTCGGCCCCGCCGGCCGTCCAGGTGCCACCCGTCGGCACCGCGGCGTCGGGTTTCGAGGTTCCACCCGGTTTCCACGCGCCGATCGCCGAGCGGCTGGCCGCCGACGAGAGTCCGACCGCCCCACGCGACTGGCGGGACCCGCTCGCACCCGAGCCCGCAGCCACCTCGGGACGCAACCCGGGCCCGGCCGCCTCCGCCGACGAGGGCGAGCCCGGTCGCGCTTCCGAGGGTTCCCGCCCGGCAGACACGCATCGCGCCGGCGAGGCGCATCGCACCGGGGACGCGCAGCGTCCCGGCGAAACGCACCGGGCCGGGGAGTCGTCGGCCATCGAGCCCGACTGGTCGGGGCCGAGCTGGAACCGCCCGAGCTGGGGTGGCGGGTGGGCCCCGCCCTGGTCCCGCCAGGACGACGAGCCGGCTGGCCCGGCTGCACGGGACGAGTCGGCGCCGGACTGGGTCGGCGAACCCCACCAGCCGTACGAGCCGGTGCGCGCCGAGGTGCCCCGTCCGTACGAGCCGGTGCGCGCCGAGGTGCCCCGTCCGTACGAACCCGGCCGGGTCGAATCCGCGTCCACCCCGGAACGCCCCGCCGAACCGACCAGTGGTCCGCCTGCTGAGCGTCCGTCGTGGGCGGGTGGCGCGACGCCGACCAGTGGTCCGCCCGCTGAGCGTCCGTCGTGGGCGGGTGGCGCGACGCCGACCAGTGGTCCGCCTGCTGAGCGTCCGTCCTGGGCGGGTTCCGGGGCGACCGGCGGACCCCGGTCCGACCGCCCGTCCTGGGCTGGCGGGGCCGATCCCGACCCCACCAACGCGTCGCCCGCGCGGCCCTCCTGGGCCGGGGGGGCCGATCCGACGCCGACCAGCCTGCCGCCGGTGCGGCCGTCCTGGGCCGGCGGGTCCGAGGCGGCGACCAGTGTGCCGCCGGTACGACCGTCCTGGGCCGGCGGTTCCGAACCGCCCGCCACCGGCGCGGCGGCGACGCGACCGTCCTGGGCCGGCGGCGCCGATCCGGCGCCGGCCAGCTCCCCGCCGACGCGACCCTCCTGGGCCTCCAGCCCCGCATCGTCCGACCCGCCCCTACCGGCCGAGGCGACGCCTCCGGTACCCGCCGGACCGCCGCCGGCTCCGGCCGGGCCACCGCCCACGGTGACCGACGCGCCACCGGCTCCGGCAGGCCCGTCGCTGGTCGCGGAGCGCTCGTCCTGGACCGGCGGTTCGCCGACGGCGAGCAGTTCCGGGGCCGAGCGGCCGGACTGGTCCGAGGGCCGGCTCCCGGCCACCCCGGTCGAGCGCCCGTCATGGCCGGCCAGCCGGTCGGCCAGCACCGGTGGGGGCGACGGAGGCGAGACGCCTGGCCGGGCCCGGCCCGACGTCCGACCGACCGGGCCGTTCCGGCTCCGGCCGGCGACACCCGAGCCCGGTCCGTCACCCGTCGAGCCGCCCACACCGGCCGCGCCGGTGAACGGCTCGCCATCGACTGACGCCACCCTGCCCTCCACCGCAGCGGTTCCGCCCACCAACCCCAAGGGTTCCGGCCGCCGCGATCAGTCCGCACCGACGTCCGCCTCCGCCTCCGCCTACGCGGCGCGCCGATCCGCTCCCGACCCGACGTCCCCGGCCGACGATGGCCGGCAGTCGGCTGCGAGCGCGGTGGTGCTGCCGCAGCGCGTCCCCGCGGAACCGGACGTGCCCGTCGTGCCGGAGCCGCCAGCCGTGGAGCCACCCGCCGAAACTCCGGAACTGGCCCGCATCGCCACTCACCTGCGCCGGGACGACGAGCCAGCCCCACTGCGCGAGCGCCCCGAGGGGTTCGATGTCAACGCGATCCTGGACGCCGTCCGGGAGGTGGCCGGTGTCCGCGACGCGGCCCTGCGCCGCACTCCGGCGGGTGCGCACAGTCTGCGACTGGACCTGGCCGACGGTGCCGACCCGGCCGAGGTGAGCCGGCAGGTGGCCCGGCTGCTCCAGGAGCGGATGGGGTTGGCCGCGGCCCCGCAGAACGTGCCCGGCCTGCCCAGCACGCCACCACCACCGGTTCGCCGTCGCGCGGCCGAGCCCGCCGAGCGACGTGCCCCGGAGACTCGAAACGCGGCTTCGCGCGACCCCGGCGAGGTTCGCTCGGCCGAGCCGCCGACGGTCGCCCGCCCGTCAAGCGGTCGGGTCGAGTCCCTGCCGGCCGGGCCGGAGCAGCGGACCGGCACGGACCCGACGCGCCGCCGCCGGTCGAACGCTCCGCACCGGGGGCGCGCCACGGTGGAGGAACCAGGGTCGGTCTCGTCCGCGCCGGCCGGCGCCGCGACCGGTAGCCCGGCGACGCTGGGCACGTCGTACTCCGGTGGTCAGGTGACCACGACGGAGTCGGCGCCGTCGCGGCCACTGGAGACCGGCGGTACGCCGGGGCCCCGGGTGGTGATCGACCACGTGCAGGTCAGCACCTTCGGCCTGGACGCGAACGTGGAGGTCCGGCTGCTGGCCGGGGGCGACAGTGCCTCCGGGTACGCCACCGGGCCGGCGGTGGACGGCTACGTGTTGCGGCTCTGCGCGGTGGCGGCGGCGGCCGCGGTGGACGAGTTGCTGCGCGGTGCCGAGAACGCCGAGCGGGGGCGCTGTTTCGTCGAGCACGCCGCCGTGGTGCCCTTCGGCAACTGCGAGGTGGCCACCGTTGTGGCGCTGCTGGTCTGTGAGGGCTGGGTCGAGCAGCTCGCCGGGTCGGCCCTGGTCGCGGGTGATCCGCGTCAGGCTGTGGTCCGGGCGACGCTGGCGGCGGTCAACCGTCGGCTTGAGGCGCTGCTGTCCTGAGTGGTTCGAGGCAGACTGGAGCAATGAGACGCGCCACCCTCTGGCCGGATAACCTGCTCCCCGACGACCGCGTCCCGCCGCCATGGCCGGGCCGGGAGGTCCGCCTCGACGGCCGGGTCACGTACGTCCGGGACACCCCGGCCACCGCCGCCGGTGCGGAGCCGGCGTTGTACGTGCACGGGTTGGGCGGGTCGTCGCAGAACTGGACCGACCTGGCCGGTCTGCTCGCCGACCGGCTGGACGGTCAGGCCATCGACCTGCCCGGCTTCGGCCGTAGCGAGCCGGGCCCGAGCTACACGATTCCGGCCTTCGCGAATCTGGTCGTCCGCTGGATCGAGCATTCCGGTCGAGGGCCGGTGCACCTGTTCGGCAATTCGCTGGGTGGCGCGGTCGCGGTCCAGGTCGCCGCGCTCCGGCCGGATCTGGTCCGCACCCTCACCCTGATATCCCCGGCGCTGCCGTTCCTGGATTTCCGGCGCTCGTTGCAGGGGCGGATGCTGCCGGTGCTCGCCATTCCGCGAGGTGAGCGGCTGGTCGCCCGGCATCTCACCCAGCTTGCTCCCGAGGTGATGGCCCAGCAGGTGCTGGAGGCGTGCGTCGCCGACCTCAGCCGGATCTGCGATCAGCGCCGGGCCGAGGCGCTGGAGGAGATCCGGGTGCGGTACGAGGCCGAGCACTACGCCGCCGCGTACGTCCGGACGTTCCGTGGGCTGGTCTCCAGCTTCCTGCGGGCGTACCTGCGGGGGCCGGGGTCGCTGTGGCGCCTCGCCGAGGCGGTACGCGCACCGACCCTTGTGGTGGGCGGTCTGCAGGACCGTCTGGTCGACGTGCGGGTCGGGCCGCAGACCGCCCGGCTCATTCCGGACAGCCGACTGATGATGCTCGAGGGCGTCGGCCATGTGGCGCAGTTGGAGGTTCCCCGGCTGGTCGCCCGCGCGGTGGTCGGCCTGCTCACCGAAACGGGGGACGCCGCGGGGCGGTCTGATCTGGCAGGCTGACCTGGATGCTCAGCTCAGCCCGCCATTCTGCTCGCCGTCGGCGACGTGTCGCGCTGGTCGCCCAACTGGTGGCGGTGGTGGTGGCCGTCGGCGCGGCGGTGACCGTGATCGCCGAAGGGCCGGGTGGGCACCCGGGCGCTGAGCGGTTGGCCGCCGAGGAGATCAGCGCGCCGCCGCCGCTGGTGGCCGGGCCGCTGCCGCCCGCCCCTTCGCCCTCCGGCGCGATCACGCCGAGCCCGCCCCCGGTGTTGCGGGTGCCCGGCGCGGTTCCGAGCGCGGGCACGGGCGGGTTCGGGTACGACGCCCGTTCCGGCCCGGTGCTGGGGCGGGCCGGTGAGCTGCGGCGTTACCGGGTCGCTGTGGAGTCGGGCAGCGCGGAGGACGTCACCGAGTTCGCCGAGGCGGTGGAGGCGGCGCTGGCCGGGCCGGGCAGTTGGGTCGACAGCGGCAGGTTGCGGCTCCAGCAGGTGCCGGGGGCTGCGCCTCGGGACTTCACCGTCTACCTGGCCACCGCCCGCACCGCGGGTCGGATGTGCGCGAAGGGTGGGGTCGACATCCGGATCGACGGCCGCCCGTACACGTCCTGTCGCGCGTCCGGCCAGGTGATCATCAACCTGGATCGGTGGCGGTTGTCAGTGCCGCACTTCGTCTCGGCCGGTGTGCCGTTGACGGTCTACCGGACGTACGTGGTCAACCACGAGGTGGGTCACCAGCTCGGGCATCGGCACGAGCGCTGCCCCGGCAAGGGCCGGCCGGCTCCGGTGATGATGCAGCAGACGCTGTTCCTCAACGGCTGCCGGGTCAACCCCTGGCCGTACCTGAACGGGCGTCGGTACACGGGCCCCGCTCTCTGAGTACGACACGCCGACCATTGACCCCTCCATCAGGCGTCTTGCGGCAATAGCGGCAAAAACGGAGAAATGCCCGAATAATCTGGCAGGCTTGATCCTATGACGCCGTCGTCCCCTTACGGCCCGCCCCGGCCGCCCGAGCCCAGCTCGGCGTTGCGGGGTGCGCGTCCCGCGTTCGTCCGGATGCACCGGCGTCGTCGTCGCAGCATGCTGCTCGGTCTGCTCGTGCTCGCGAGCGCCATCGGGGTGACTGTGAGCCGGGGCGGCGAACCATCGGTCGAGCCTCCGGCCACCACGCAGGGCGGAATGGGCCACGGAGGTGGGGCGGCCGCGCACCCGGCGCCCACCGGCTATCCGTCGGTCGGAGCGGGACGCTTCACGGCAGCCGACGGCGAGACACCGGTGTACGGCACGGACGGGCCGCTGCACCGGTACCGGGTCGTCGTGGAACGCGGCGCCGGCCAGGACGCCGACGTGTTCGCCTCCCGGGTGGACGAGGTGCTGACCGACCCGCGCAGTTGGATCGCGTCCGATGAGCTGCGGGTGCAACGGGTGGCCGACGCAGGGGCCGCCGACTTCACCATCTACCTGGCCACCCCGGTCACGTCCGAGCGGATGTGCGCCGAGGGTGGGTTGACCACCGAGCGCTACACCTCCTGTCGCCTGCCCGGTCAGGTCATCATCAACCTGGCCCGCTGGATGGAGGCGGTCCCCGACTACGGCGCCCCGCTGGACACCTACCGGACCTACGTCATCAACCACGAGGTGGGCCACGAGTTCGGCGCGGAGCACGAGGCGTGTCCGGGCCCGGGGGAGCCCGCCCCGGTGATGCAGCAGCAGACGTACGGCCTGCAAGGCTGCGTCGCCAACGCCTGGCCGTACCTCGACGGTCGTCGCTACGCGGGGGACATCGTCCCCTGATCCGCCGGGTCCTCGGTTATTCCCGCTCCCGCATACCGGACCACGTGTCGTCCCTCATGGCCGAGGAGGGCTCCCGCGAGCAACAATGGCGCGGTTCACACCGCCGATCCCGGGGAGTCCACCGTGTCGTTGCCCCCGCTCGTCGAGCCCGCCGCCGAGCTGACCGTAGACGAGATCCGCCGCTACTCACGCCACTTGATCATCCCGGACGTCGGGGTGACCGGCCAGAAGCGGCTGAAGAACGCCCGGGTGCTCTGTGTGGGCGCCGGCGGCCTCGGGTCGCCCGCCCTGTTGTACCTCGCCGCGGCTGGGGTCGGCACGCTCGGCATCATCGACTTCGACACCGTCGACGAGTCGAACCTCCAGCGCCAGGTCATCCACGGCGTCTCCGACATCGGCCGGTCCAAGGCCGAGTCGGCCGCCGCGTCGATCCGCGAGATCAACCCCCTGGTGAAGGTGGAGATCCACAACACCGCGCTGGATCGCGAAAACGTCCGCGAGATCTTCGCCCAGTACGACCTGATCGTCGACGGCACCGACAACTTCGCCACCCGCTACATGGTGAACGACGCGGCGGTGCTGCTGGGTAAGCCGTACGTCTGGGGGTCGATCTACCGCTTCGACGGCCAGGCGTCGGTGTTCTGGGCCGAGCACGGCCCCTGCTACCGCTGCCTCTACCCGGAGCCGCCGCCGCCCGGCATGGTTCCCTCCTGCGCCGAGGGCGGCGTGCTCGGCGTGCTCTGCGCGTCGATCGGTTCGATCCAGGTGAACGAGGCGATCAAGCTGCTCACCGGCATCGGTGAGCCGCTGGTCGGCCGCCTCATGGTCTACGACGCCCTGGAGATGGAATACCGCAAGATCAAGGTCCGCAAGGACCCGAACTGCGCGCTCTGCGGCGACAACCCGACGGTCACCGACCTGCTGGAAGACTACGAGGACTTCTGCGGCGCGGTCTCCGAGGAGGCCCAGGAGGCGACGCTCGACTCGACCATCACCGCTCTGGAGCTCAAGGAGTGGCAGGACGCAGGCAAGGACATCTTCCTCGTCGACGTACGCGAGCCGGCCGAGTACGAGATCGTCCAGATCCCCGGCGCCACCCTGATCCCCAAGGGCGACATCATCTCCGGTGAGGCCCTCGCCAAGCTGCCACAGGACCGGCAGATCGTGCTGCACTGCAAGTCGGGCGTCCGCTCGGCGGAGGCGCTCGCCGCGCTCAAGGCGGCCGGTTTCAAGGACGCCGTGCACGTTCAGGGCGGCGTGCTCTCCTGGATCAAGCAGATCGACCCGTCGCTGCCCGCGTACTGACCGATCGAGCCGGGGCGGCCACGCCGCCGTGCCGGGGCGGCCACGCCGCCGTGCCGGCGCGGCCCGCGC
>NZ_JBEYSL010000244.1:0-2145 GCF_040642735.1 Micromonospora sp. NPDC047753
GACGGTCACTGTCAGGCGACCGCCGGGCACGTCGACGGCGACCACGCCGGTGTCCAGGCCGGCGTCGCGCAGTGCCACCGCGCCCACCGCGCCGGGGTCGACCTGCGGCGGGGGTCACGCCACGCGGGTGGACCCGGCCAAGGCGGCGTACGATCGGTTGAGGACCACAACCGGGAATCACTGGACGACGCGCGACGTTGGCCAGTGCGTCCGGACCCAAACCGCGCAGGGAGACTTCCACGTGACCACGCCAGCGCAGACCGAGTCGACCGAGGCCAAGGCCCCTACTTCCGTCGTCCTCACCGACGTCGCAGCGCAGAAGGTCAAGGCCCTGATCGAGCAGGAGGGCCGCGACGACCTGCGGCTCCGCGTCGCCGTGCAGCCGGGCGGCTGCTCCGGCCTGCGGTACCAGCTCTTCTTCGACGAGCGTTCGCTCGACGGTGACGTCGTGACCGACTTCGGTGGTGTCGAGGTCGTCGTCGACCGGATGAGCGCCCCGTACCTTTCCGGCGCGACGATCGACTTCGCCGACCGGATCGACGCCCAGGGCTTCACCATCGACAACCCCAACGCGGGCAGCTCCTGCGCCTGCGGTGACTCGTTCAACTGAGTCACACCACACATCAGCGACGATGGGGCCGTTCTTCGGGACGGCCCCATCGCCGTACCGGTCGGCTGTCGCACCGGTCCCGGAGGGGCCGTGGCGGGCCGGTTGCCGGTGTCCGACCGAGCGGTGACCATCGCGTTGCCGTCCCGGTAGGCTGACCGCGCCCTGCTCCCGACCCTGAGGGTTGACATGAAGATCGCCGTCACCGGCTCGATCGCCACCGATCACCTGATGAGCTTCCCCGGTCGCTTCGCCGACCAGCTCATCGCCGATCAACTGCACAAGGTGTCCCTCTCGTTCCTGGTGGACGACCTGGTGCTCCGCCGCGGCGGCGTGGCGGCGAACATCTCCTTCGGGATGGGTCAGCTCGGGCTGCGCCCGGTGCTGCTCGGCGCGGTCGGCGCCGACTTCGCCGACTACCGCTCCTGGCTGGAGCGCCACGGTGTGGACTGCGACTCGGTGCACATCAGCGAGGTGGCGCACACCGCCCGCTTCGTCTGCACCACCGACACCGACATGTGCCAGATCGCGTCGTTCTACGCCGGTGCGATGAGCGAGGCCCGCAACATCGAGCTGGCCCCGGTCGCCGACCGGCTCGGCGGTCTGGACCTGGTGCTGGTCGGCGCGAACGACCCCGAGGCGATGCTGCGCCACTCGGCCGAGTGCCGCACCCGCGGGTACGCCTTCGCCGCCGACCCGTCCCAGCAGCTCGCCCGGATGCCCGGCGAGGACGTGGTGGCGCTGATCGAAGGCGCCGAGTACCTGATGACCAACGACTACGAGAAGTCGCTGCTGCAGAGCAAGGCGCAGCTCAGCGACGACCAACTGCTGGACCTGGTCAAGGTGCGGGTCACCACGCTGGGCAAGCACGGTGTGGAGATCGCCGGGCGCGGCATCGACCCGATCCACGTACCGATCGCGCGGGAGATCCGGGCGGTCGACCCGACCGGCGTCGGCGACGGCTTCCGGGCCGGCTTCTTCACGGCGCTCTCCTGGGGCCTGGGCCTGGAACGCGCCGCCCAGGTCGGCTCGCTGCTGGCCACGCTGGTCCTGGAGACCGTCGGCACCCAGGAGTACGACGTCCGCCGCGACCTGTTCGTCAAGCGCCTCGCCGAGTCCTACGGTGACGCCGCGGCAGAAGAGGTCCGCCCCCACCTCCTCCCGGCCTAGCCAAACCCCGCCCCCGCCCCTCGGCCCCCGCCCTCGCCCCCGGCTCTCGGCCCCGGCTCTCGCCCCCGCGATCTTGCACTTTCTGTCGTCGTTTCGCGGCTTCTGCGCACGTTTGTCCCCGCAGAAACTGCAAGATCGCGCGGTGAGGTAGGGCGGGGGGTGGGGACGGCGCTCAGCCCACGCCGCCCCGCCTCTGCCCGCGTCGATCATGGAGTTGTGGTGGCTGGATAGGCGCCTTATGTGGCTTTTGTCCACCACCACAACTCCATGATCGGTGCGGTGGTGCGGTGGTGCGGTGGTGCGGTGGTGCGGTGGTGCGGTGGTGCGGTGGTGCGGTGGTGCGGTGGTGCGGTGGTGCGGTGGTGCGG
>NZ_JBEYSL010000244.1:2241-9694 GCF_040642735.1 Micromonospora sp. NPDC047753
CGTAGGTGCGGTGGTGCGGTGGTGCGGTGGTGCGGTGGTGCGGTGGTGCGGTGGTGCGGTGGTGCGGTGGTGCGGTGGTGCGGTGGTGCGGTGGTGCGGGGGGAGCGGGGTAGGGGCGCGGGGAGCGTGGGTTAGTGGGTTCGGCGGATGTCGTAGGCGGGGCCGTCCGGGCCCGTGACCGAGCCGAGGAACTCCTGGCCGCGCATCCGGCACCAGGCGGGGATGTCGACCGCCGCTGCCGGGTCGTCGGCCAGTACCCGGACCACAGTGCCGACCGGCACCTCGGGCATCCGTCGCGCCGCAGCGATCACCGGCAGCGGGCAGCGTTGCCCCCGGCAGTCGATCACCTCGTCGGGCGTCGTCACAGCCCCACCACCCCGGCCTCGGCGCGCAGCCCGGCGACGATCCCCGGCAGCTCGGTCAGGAACCGCTCCACGTCCGCCTCGGTCGTCTCCCGGTGCAGGCTGACCCGCACGTTGCCGTGCGAGAGCACCCCCATCGCCTCCAATACGTGCGACGGACGCAACGTGGACGAGGTGCAGGACGAACCGGACGACACGGCGAAGCCCCGCCGGTCCAGGGCGTGCAGCAACGCCTCCCCGTCCACGTACAGGCAGGAGAAGGTGACCAGGTGCGGGAGCCGGAGCACCGGGTCGCCGACCACCTCCACGTCGGGCACCTCCGTCGCGACCCGCTCCCGGACCCGTTCCACCAGGGCGGTCAACCGGGTCGCCTCGGCCGCCGCGTCGGCCGCCGCCGCCCGCAGGCTCGCCGCCGCCGCCACGACCGCCGGCAGATTCACCACCCCGGGGGTACGTCCGCTCTCCCGCTCGTCGGACGGCCAGGGTGACTCCCAGCGAGT
This sequence comes from Micromonospora sp. NPDC047753, assembly GCF_040642735.1. Lineage (NCBI taxonomy): Bacteria > Bacillati > Actinomycetota > Actinomycetes > Micromonosporales > Micromonosporaceae > Micromonospora > Micromonospora sp. NPDC047753. The sequence goes on from NZ_JBEYSL010000244.1 coordinate 3,104, forward strand.
GCCCTTCCGGACCGCCAGCACCCCCACGCCGGGTGGCCCACCCCACTTGTGGGCGCTCGCCGTGAGCACCGACCAGCCGGCCGGCAGGGGTACCCGGCCCACCGACTGTGCCGCGTCCACGTACAGCGGCACACCCACGTCGGCGCAGGCCGCCGCCGCCTCGGCGACCGGCTGCACCGTCCCCACCTCGTGACTGGCACTGATCAACGCGGCCAGCGCGACCCCCGGGGCCCGAACGGCGGTCGACCACGCGGTCAGGTCCAGCCGGCCCAACCGGTCGACCGGCACCGCGGCGGCCGTCCCGCCAGCGCCGACGTGCCGTTCCGCAGCGTGCAGCACCGCCGAGTGCTCGATCGCCGAGTGCACCAGCGTCGGCCCGACCCGGCGTCGACCCGCCAGGCCGCCGAGGACGGCGCCGTGGGCCGCGGTCGTACCACTGGGGGTGAAGGAGACCTCATCGGCGCGGACGCCGAGCGTCACCGCGGTGGCCTCGCGGGCGGCGTCGAGCAGTTGCCGGGCCCGGCGGGCCTGCGTATACAGCTTGCCCGGATCGGCCCAGCCGTCGTCGAGCGCGGCCAGCAGAGCCTGCCGCGCGACCGGATGCATCGGCGCGGCGGTCGCCGCGTCCAGGTAGACCGGGGATGCGCTCACAGACCCGCCTTCGTTCGCGACTGCGGGGCTCGCAACCCCGGCTCACTCCTCGCGCTCACAGACCCGCCTTCGTTCGCGACTGCGGGGCTCGCAACCCCGGCTCACTCCTCGCGCTCACCGACCCGCCTTCGTTCGCGACTGCGGGGCTCGCAACCCCGGCTCACTCCTCGCGCTCACAGACCAAGACGCTATCGCGGCGGTATGCCTAGGATCCCCCCGATGGGGGTCGGACAGTGACCCCACCACGGCCGAGTCCGTCATGGTCGAGTAATCTGCGACCGTCGGTGACGCCTTTGCCGCGGGTGCTGAGGAAAGACGCACCGCGGCGCGCTAGGGAGGCAGGACCAGGTGGTCGCAAGGAGTTCGGAGGTACGGCCGTCGGCCGTACGGCACAGCGCTTCCCCAGGGGTTGGTGGACGCCGGGGGCGTGGTGCTGGTCGCCTGGCCGGGCTCGGTCTCGGTGGCGTGGCGTTGCTGGTTCTGCTCACGGGCTGTGACGTCGGTCAGACGTTCCACGGCTTCGGCTGGCCGCAGGGCGGCATCTCGCCGGAGTCCAAGCGGATGTACGACCTGTGGATCGCCTCCTGCATCGCCGCGCTCGCGGTCGGCGTCTTCGTGTGGGGCCTGATCTTCTGGTGCGTCGTGCGCTACCGCAAGCGTGGCAACGCGCTGCCGGTGCAGACCCGCTACAACATGCCGATGGAGTTCCTCTACACCATCGCGCCGATCCTGATCGTCTCCGTGCTCTTCTACTACACGGCGATCGTGCAGACCGACGTCGACAAGTTGTCGAAGAACCCGGACGTCACGGTCGAGGTCGTCGCGTTCAAGTGGAACTGGCAGTTCAACTACCGGGACGGCCAGGGCACGGAAGCCCGCACCACCGCGTCGACGCTCGGCACCAGCGAGGTCATCCCGGTGCTGGTGCTGCCGACCAACCGGTCCATCCGGTTCGAGGAGACCAGCCGCGACGTCATCCACTCGTTCTGGGTGCCGGAGCTGCTCTTCAAGCGGGACGTCATGCCGGGCAAGATCCGCAACGTGTTCGAGGTCTCGAGCCTGGACGCCGAGGGCGCCTACGTCGGGCGCTGCGCCGAACTCTGCGGCAGCTACCACGCGTTCATGAACTTCGAGCTGCGGGTTGTCTCGCCCGAGAAGTACGACCAGTTCCTCGCGGCCAAGCAGAGCGGCAAGTCCACCCAGGATGCGCTGTCCGCGATCGGTGAGCAGCCGTACGCGACGACCACGCAGCCGTTCGACACGCGGCGGACGCAGGACAACTTCAACCCGGACGACGTTCCGGCCCGCACGGGAAGCTGAGGTAGCCGCATGAAGACCGAGTGGCGTATCTTCCTGATCATCGCCGGGTTCCTCTTCGGCGCCACCATCCTCTACGGTGCCTGGACGAACGGTGCGTCGGGCGGCATCGAGTGGGTCGGCACCGTCGCCCTGCTGCTGTCGTTCCTGCTCTGCTCGATGTGCGGTGGCTTCTTCTGGTTCGTCTCCCGCCGCATCGACCTGCGCCCGGAGGACCGCCCGGACGCCGAGATCGCCGACGGCGCCGGTGAGGTGGGCTTCTTCAGCCCGGGCAGCTACTGGCCGTTCGGTCTGGCGCTGGCCGCCGCGATCGCCGCGCTCGGCCTGGTGTTCTGGCAGTACTGGCTGATCGGTGCCGGCCTGCTGGCCGTCGTCTTCTCCGCCTGTGGGCTCCTGTTCGAGTACTACAGCGGCACCCGGCGTACCGCCGAGCACTGACCCACCCGGTCGCCGTCGCGACCGACCTGGCACGGCGAAGGCCCGTTCCCCGAGTGGGGGAGCGGGCCTTCGGTCATGCGCCACCCCGCCCGGGGTGGGCCTGCGGTGCTGCGGTCGGGCGGTGCCTGTGGTCAGGCGGCGCGGCGGTGGGCGGGCTGGCGGCTGGCGGCCAACCGGGTGACCGGGACGGCGAACGCGCTGACCACCACGGCGGCGCCGCAGCCGGTGCAGATCAGCTCGGGACAGTCGGTGCCGTGGCCGTCGACGCAGGGCGGCGGCTCGAACGGCGCCACGCCCTCACAGACGTCGCAGTAGAGATCGCGGTGCGACACGGGCGTCTCCTCTCACGTCAGGCGAACCGCCCCCGGATGCGACAGTGACACATCGACGGCAGCAGAAAACTACTCAGCTGTAGTTTCCCAGACGGGTCCGACAAATCTCCGCGCACCGTCGTCCGCTCGCCGGCATCCGCGCGTGATCCACACGACTTCGTTGAAGTCGGGGCATTGGAGCGGCCCTGACACCACGGATTCGAGGATCCCGAGTTGATCATGCCTAGGACTCCGCCTGCGGACGGCGCCGCCGGGTCCGATGGTGCTGAGGTCAGGCGGCGGCGTTGGCGGTGGCGATCCAGCGGTCCAGGGTGGCGGCGGCCGCGCCGGAGTCGATCGACTCGGCGGCACGGGCCAGGCCGGCGCGCAGCGCCTCGGTCAGGTCGCCGTCCAGCGGGCCCTGGGTGGCCAGCGCCGCCGCCGCGTTGACCAGCACCGCGTCCCGGACCGGGCCCTTCTCGCCGGCCAGCAGGCGACGGGCCACGCCCGCGTTGTACGCGGCGTCACCGCCGCGCAGGTCCGCCAGGGTGGACCGGGGTACCCCCAGGTCCGTCGCGTCCAGCACGACCTCGCGTACGGTGCCGCCCTGGGCCGCCCAGATCCGGGTGGGCGCGGCGGTGGTGAACTCGTCCAGCCCGTCCTCGCCGCGCATCACGATCGCCGAGTCGCCACGGGCCGCGAACACGCTGGCCATGACCGGGGCCATCCGCAGGTCGAAGCAGCCGACCGCGCCGGCCCGGGGGCGGGCCGGGTTGGTCAGCGGGCCGAGGAAGTTGAAGAAGGTGGGCACGCCCACCTCGCGGCGGACCGGGCCGGCGTGCCGCATCCCGGGGTGGAAGCGGGCCGCGAAGCAGAACCCGATGCCGGCCTCCTCGACACAGCGCGCAACCTGCTCCGGGCCGAGATCCAGCGGGATGCCGAGGAACTCCAGCAGGTCGGCGGTGCCGCACAGGGAGGAGGCGGCCCGGTTGCCGTGCTTCACGACACGGACGCCCGTGCCGGCGACCACCAGCGCCGTCATCGTGGAGATGTTCACCGTGTGGGCGAGGTCACCGCCGGTGCCGACCACGTCGAGCGCGGTGCGGCGCAGCTCCTCGGGGAGCGCCACCGGGACCGCGCGACCGAGCATGGCCTCCACCAGGCCGGCCAGCTCGGCGGGCGTCTCACCCTTGGCCCGCAGCGCCACGGCGAAGGCGGCGATCTGCGCCGCGCTCGCCGAGCCGGTCATGATCTCGTCCATCGCCCAGGCGGTGTCGGCGGTGGATAGCTCGTCACCGCGCAGCAGCGCGTTGAGCAGGTGCGGCCAGGTCCGATCGCCCATGGCGGGCCTCCCGAGCATGCGAAGTGCGGGTGGGCTGGAACCGGCGCCGACGAGATCCGGCGCCGTGGGGGTGCCGGAGGAGCGGGGGACGTCAGGCGGGTGCGTGCGTCCGCAGCAGCTCGGCCACCGTGCCGCCGGTGGTCACCGGGTCGAGCGGGTGCACCAGCGTCGCGTCGACCTCGGCGTACGCGGCGAGCCATCGGTCCGCGGCGCGGGCGATCACGAGGCAGGTCGGGGGAGCGTCGTCCCGGTCGTCCTTGACCTGCCGGGCGATGCCGATGCCGCCGCCCGGGCTCGCCTCACCGTCGAGCAGCAGCAGGTCGATCTCGTAGTCGTCGACCAGCCGGATGGTTTCCGCGTAGGTCGACGCCTCGACGAACTCGATCTGCAGACCGGGAGCGGGCCGGGTGCCGACGGCCATCCGCATCCGATCACGGACCTGCGGGTCGTCGCTGTAGAGCAACACGGTGCAAAGACGATCGGTCATGCCAGGACTCCGCTTCCACCTCGTAGCTGCCCGCAGATCGTACCGGTCGGCGTGACGTAGCCGACATCCCGCCCGACGTCGCGCGCCGGGCGTACCGTCCGGGCAGCTCAGGCGGGCGCGGCGTCGGCGGCGCGTTCGCGGGCCTCCTGGCGGTCCAGCTCGCGGTCCACCCGCCGGGCCTCCCGCTCGGACTGCTTGACCCACTGCACCACCAGCACCGCGAGCATGGTCACACTGACGAATTCGCCACCGGCCCAGAGGATGCCGCCGGCGACCACCTGGTCCTGCCACGGGTCGGACCAACCGAGGTTGAGCGACGGGTACCAGTCGCCGCCGAAGAGCGTGCTGCTCTGCATGATGGTGAGGCCGAGCACTGTGTGGAACGGCACGGAGAGCAGCATCAGCAGCGCACGCGCCGGGTACGGCCAGCGGCCGGGCAGCGGGTCGAGGCCGAGCAGCGGCCAGAAGAACACGCAGCCGGTCATGATGAAGTGCGCGTGCACCAGCTCGTGCGCCCAGGCGTGTTCGAGGGTGTAGCGGTACAGGTCACTGAAGTACAGCACGAACGGGTTGACCACGAAGATGGCGAACGCCACCAGCGGGAAGCTGTAGACCCGGGCGACACGGCTGTGCACGATCGCGAGCAGGCGCTTGCGCGGCCCGACCGGCAGGGTGCGCAGGGCCAGGGTCATCGGCGCGCCCAGGGCCAGGAAGATCGGCGCCACCATGGACAGCACCATGTGCTGGATCATGTGCACGGACAGCAGCGCGGTGTCGTACGCGTGCAGTCCGCTGACCGTGACGAGCGCGATGCCGCCCAGGCCGGGGCCGAGGAAGAACACGGTACGGGTGATCGGCCAGCGGTCGCCGCGTAGGCGCAGCCGGTACACCCCGTAGAGGTACAGGCCGGCGGCGAGCACCAGGCCGAGGGCCAGCCAGCTGTCCAGCCGGGTCTCGGTCAGCACCGCGCCGACGGTGAACGGCGGCGGGGCCGAGGTGGCGGCGAAGATCGGATCGACGTGCAGCACGCTTTTCAGGCTAGGCCAGGCGAACCGGACCCTGACGCTCGGGCCACGGAAGGCGCAGGTTTGCCACCCCGCTGATCGGCGGCCCCGGTCAGGGGCAATAATGACGGCGTGACTGCGGCCCCAGCCATTGACAAGAGCCGGATCCACTCTCTGACCCGACCAAACATGGTCAGCGTCGGGACGATCGTGTGGCTCTCCAGTGAACTCATGTTCTTCGCGGCGCTGTTCGCGATGTACTTCTCCATCCGCGCGGCTGCGCCGGAGCAATGGGAGAAGCACACCGAGGCGCTGAACATCCCGTACGCGACCACCTTCACGGTGATCCTGGTGCTGTCCTCGGTGACGTGCCAGCTCGGCGTCTTCGCGGCGGAAAAGGGTGACGTGCACGCGCTGCGGCGCTGGTTCACCGTCACCTTCGTGATGGGCCTGATCTTCGTCCTCGGCCAGCTGAACGAGTACCGGCACCTGGTCGCCGACGGCATCAAGATCAACGGAGACGGGTACGGGTCGGTGTTCTACCTGACCACCGGCTTCCACGGCCTGCACGTGACCGGTGGTCTGATCGCCTTCATCATCTTCATGGTCCGTACGACCATGGGCCGGTTCACTCCGGCGCAGGCGACCTCGGCGATCGTCGTGTCGTACTACTGGCACTTCGTCGACGTCGTGTGGATCGGGCTGTACGCCATGATCTACTGGCTCCAGTGATCTTGCGCGTCACATTCCGCGCTGCTGCTCCGTCCCCTGAGACAGGTCCAACCGGTTAAGCCGTCGGTCCGGGCCGTCGGTGCGGGCGCTCATCCCGGCCGGCTGCCCCGGCCGGCTGCCTAACGCCGCTTGATCGACTCGGTTTCCTTGAAGTCGGGCCGTCCTGGACGCCTGGATACCGCGACTTCGTGAAAGTCGAGTCGATCAACACGCCGGGCGGCCTCGCCCCAGGCCGCCACGCGCGGGGCCGCCTCGTGTCGGGCCGCCTCGTGTCGGGCCGCCTCGTGTCGGGCCGCCTCGTGTCGGGCC
>NZ_JBEYSL010000245.1:0-9683 GCF_040642735.1 Micromonospora sp. NPDC047753
GCTGTCCGTTTATTTACCGACTTTTACGCCCAAAGCACGCAGGCAAATCGCCTTCGAACCCTCCCAGGTTGAGCCGATCCGACTCATGTAGAAAGTTACTCTGATGTGACGTTAAACCCGGACAACTCATCCACGTCCGTGATTAGTCAGCAGATCAGCGGCATCGATCGCCGCCGACCCGAGCCACTGCGCGCCAACTGATCGGACAACCTGACCGGACGGACAACGCGGCAGACGGACATCGCCAGGGCCGCGAAGCCGCACGCGGCGCGGTAGAAGGCAGCGAGAGGAGCCGACGGGCGCAGGCCACCGCATTCGACGCGGAGAGCGGAGAGCGGAGTCGGCCGGGACGGGTCAGATCAGCGCGTCGAGCGCGACGGCCACGAAGACGATCGTCAGGTACGTCGTCGACCAGTGGAACAGCCGCATCGGCTTGACCGCCTCGCCGCGCGTCGCGCGCCGGCAGAGTCGGTGTGCCTCGAGGATGAAGATGGCACCCACCACCAGGGTCGGCACCCCGTAGATCGCGCTGAGCCCCAGCGGCCAGACGGCCAGGGAGGTGAGCACGGTGAGCCACGCGAAGATCAGGATCTCGGCGTTCACCCGGCGAGTCGAGGCCACCACCGGCAGCATCGGGATGCCGGCCCGGGCGTAGTCGTCCTTGTACTTCATGGCGAGCGGGTAGAAGTGCGGCATCTGCCAGAAGAAGACCACAGCGAAGAGCCCCCAGGCGGCCGGCGCCAGTGAGCCGGTCACCGCAGCCCACCCGATCAGCACCGGTGCCGCCCCGCAGGCGCCGCCCCAGAAGGTGTTCGTCGGGGTGGAACGCTTGAGCCACAGGGTGTAGACGAGGTCGTAGTAGGCGATCGCGGCGAGGGTCAGCCCGGCGGCCAGCAGGTTGGTGAACGCCGCCATCAGGGCCACCGACACCGCCGCCAGCACCAGACCGAAGATCAGCGCGCTCCGCGGCGACACGGTGTGTGCCGGCAGCGGCCGACGCTTGGTACGCCGCATCAACTGGTCGATGTCGCGGTCGATGTAGCAGTTGAGGACGCTTGCCGCACCGGCGGCGAGCGAGCCGCCGATCAGCACGATGGCCATCAGCCAGAGCGACGGCAGCCCACCCTCGGCGAGCATCATCGCCGGGATGGTGGTTACCAGCAGCAACTCGACGATCCGCGGCTTGGTGAGCGACACGTACGCCGAGAGAACCGCGCGTACGTCCCGCCGGGCCACCGGGCCCTCGGCCGCCCGCGCCGGGTGTGGCCCGGCCGGGTTGCTCGCGGGGCGCTCGGTGATCATGCTCACGGATTGCCACCTTCCGGCATCGGGCACGGGGAGATCGGATCGGTCGGGACCGCACGGATCCGCATACCGCCCCACACACTACGCGTCGTCGTTTTGGCTGCCCGGCCGACCCGACAACGGTGCGGGCCGTCACACCACCGGGTTGAACCGAGCATCCGGATGGTCACGTAGCGCACACCATGCGCAGATCCCCGGGCGCATGTTTAGGGACGCTCGATAAGGTCATCGGTGAGGGTTCCGCCCATCTGCCGAGGAGCACAACCATCGTGGCTGTTAAACGACCCGAGCACCCCGCACTGAACTGGTCCGACCTCGATCGCCGGGCCGTAGACACCGTCCGCGTGCTGGCCATGGACGCCGTAGAGAAATCCGGCAACGGTCACCCGGGCACCGCGATGAGCCTCGCGCCCGCGGCGTACCTCCTCTTCAACCGCGTCATGCGGCACAACCCGGCCGACCCCAACTGGCCCGGCCGCGACCGGTTCGTTCTCTCGGCCGGGCACTCCAGCCTGACGCTTTACATCCAGCTGTTCCTCTCCGGTTACCCGCTGAGCCTGGACGACCTCAAGTCGCTGCGGCAGTGGGGCTCGCAGACGCCGGGGCACCCCGAGCACGGGCACACGCCGGGCGTGGAGACCACCACCGGCCCGCTCGGGCAGGGTCTGGGCAACGCGGTCGGCATGGCCATGGCGGCCCGCCGCGAGCGCGGCCTGTTCGACCCCGAGGCCGAGCTCGGCGCGTCCGTCTTCGACCACGACATCTGGTGCATCGTCTCCGACGGTGACATCGAGGAGGGCATCAGCCACGAGGCCAGCGCCCTCGCCGGGCACCAGCAGCTGGGCAACCTCACGGTGATCTACGACGACAACGAGATCTCCATCGAGGACGACACCCGGATCGCCAAGAGCGAGGACGTGGCCGCCCGCTACGAGGCGTACGGCTGGCACGTGCAGACCGTCGACTGGCGCAGCGGCGACGCCGACCAGGGCGACTACCACGAGGACGCCGAGGCGCTGTACGCGGCGCTGGTGGCCGCCAAGGCGGAGACCGCCCGCCCCTCCTTCATCGCGCTGCGCACCATCATCGGCTGGCCCGCGCCCAACAAGCAGAACACCGGCAAGATCCACGGTTCGGCGCTCGGCGCCGATGAGGTGAAGGCCACCAAGCGGATCCTCGACTTCGACCCGGAGCAGACCTTCCAGGTCGACGAGGAGGTGCTCAGCCACGCCCGCACGGTGATGGGTCGCGGCGACGCGGCCGAGCAGGAGTGGACCGCCGCGTTCGACGCCTGGAAGAAGGCCAACCCGGAGCGCACCGCGCTCTACGAGCGGTTGGCTGGCCGCGTACTCCCCGACGGCTGGACCGACGCGTTGCCGGTCTTCCCCGCGGACGCCAAGGGTGTGGCCACCCGGGCCGCTTCCGGCAAGGTGCTGGAGGCGCTCGCGCCGGTGCTCCCGGAGCTGTGGGGCGGCTCGGCCGACCTGGCCGAGAGCAACAACACCACGATGAAGGGCGAGCCGTCGTTCATCCCGGCCGCCCACGCCACCAAGGACTTCCCCGGCCACGAGTACGGCCGCACGCTGCACTTCGGCATCCGTGAGCACGCCATGGGCGCGATCCTCAACGGCATCGCCCTGCACGGCGGCACCCGCCCCTACGGCGGCACGTTCCTGGTGTTCAGCGACTACATGCGTCCGTCGGTGCGGCTGGCCGCGCTGATGAAGCTGCCGGTGACCTACGTCTGGACGCACGACTCGATCGGCCTCGGCGAGGACGGCCCGACCCACCAGCCGGTGGAGCACCTGACCGCGCTGCGCGCCATTCCCGGCCTGGATGTGGTCCGCCCGGCCGACGCCAACGAGACCGCCTGGGCGTGGCGGCAGGCGCTGGAGCACACCGACCGGCCCACCGCGCTGGCGTTGAGTCGTCAGCCGCTGCCGACCCTGGACCGCGACGTCCTGGGCAGCGCGGAGGGCGTGACCAAGGGTGGCTACGTGTTGGCCGAGGCGTCCAACGGCAAGCCCCAGGTGATCATCGTGGGCACCGGCTCCGAGGTGCAGCTCTGCCTGACCGCCCGGGAGCGGCTGGAGGCCGACGGCACCCCGACCCGGGTCGTCTCGATGCCGTGCCAGGAGTGGTTCTACGAGCAGGACGAGGCGTACCGGGAATCGGTGCTCCCCCGTGGGGTAAAGGCACGGGTGAGCGTGGAGGCGGGCATCGCGATGTCCTGGCGCGGCATCGTCGGTGACCTGGGCGAGAGCGTCAGCATCGAGCACTACGGCGCGAGTGCCCCGCACACCGTGCTCTTCGAGCAGTTCGGGTTCACCGGTGACCGGATCGTGGCGGCGGCACACGCCTCGCTGGCCCGGGTGGGCGACATCACCGGTTTCACGACCGGCAACTGAGGGAGCGTGGACGGCATGACCGACAAGCTGAATGAGCTGACCGCCGCGGGCGTGGCGGTCTGGCTCGACGACCTTTCCCGGGTACGACTGAGCTCCGGCGGGCTGGACCAGCTCCGCCGCGAGAAGCACGTGGCCGGCGTCACCACCAACCCGACGATCTTCGCCAAGGCCCTGAGCGACGCCGACGAGTACAACTGGCAACTGCGCGACCTCGCTACTCGTGACGTGGACGTGGAAGAGGCCGTCCGCATGCTCACCACGTACGACGTGCGGTGGGCCTGCGACGTGATGCGCCCGTCGTACGACGGCAGCGACGGCGTCGACGGCCGCGTCTCGATCGAGGTGGACCCCCGCAGCGCGCACGACGCGGACAAGACCGTCGCCGAGGCCAAGGCGCTGTGGTGGCTTGTCGACCGGCCGAACCTCTACATCAAGATCCCGGCCACCGAGGAGGGCCTGTCGGCGATCACCGACACGCTCGCCGAGGGGATCAGCGTCAACGTGACCCTGATCTTCGGTCTGGACCGCTACTCGGCGGTCATGGAGGCGTTCCTCGCCGGCCTGGAGCAGGCCAAGGCCAACGGCCACGACCTGTCGAAGATCGGCTCGGTCGCGTCCTTCTTCGTGTCCCGGGTCGACGCCGAAGTCGACAAGCGGCTGGAGAAGATCGGCTCCGACCAGGCCAAGTCGCTCAGGGGTAAGGCCGCCGTCGCCAACGCCCAACTGGCGTACGAGCGCTACACCGAGGTGTTCGCCTCGGACCGCTGGAAGGCGCTCGCCGCGGCCGGCGCGCACCCGCAGCGGCCGCTGTGGGCGTCCACCTCGACGAAGAACCCGGACTACAAGGACACCATCTACGTCGAAGAGCTGATCGCCCCCGGCACTGTCAACACCATGCCGGAGTCGGTCGTCAACGCGTACGCCGATCATGGCGAGACCCGCGGTGACACCGTCACCGGGGCCTACGACGCGGCCCGGAAGGTCTTCGCGGACCTGGAGTCGGTCGGGGTCGACCTGGCCGACGTGATCGCCACCCTGGAGCGCGAGGGCGTGGAGAAGTTCGAGGTCAGCTGGCAGGAGCTGCTCGACGGGGTGACCAAGTCGCTGAAGGCCGCGGCGCAGGGCACCGGCGCGCCGAACAAGGCCGCCAAGGGCAACGCCAAGGCCGCCGACAAGGCGGGTGGCGCATGAGCGACCTGCTTGCGGGGCCGGTGGAGGCAGCCGCCGGGCTCTCCGTGTACGGCGCGGACGCGGTCGACAAGGCCGCGCCGGCCTCGACCCGGGACGCGCTGGTCAAGGCCGGCGTCCCGGGCAAGCTGGCGGGCAAGGACGCCAGCCTGTGGGGTCCGGACGCCGAGGCCGAGGCCAAGATCCGGCTGGGCTGGGTGGACACCCACCGGCGCAGCCGCGAGCTGCTCGTCCAGTTGGCCGAGCTGAGCGCGGAACTGGCCGACCTGGATCACGTGGTACTCGCCGGCATGGGCGGTTCTTCGCTCGCGCCCGAGGTCATCACCCAGACGCTGGGCCGCCCGTTGACGGTGCTGGACACCACCGACCCGGGCCAGGTCCGGGCGGCGCTCGGTGACCGGCTGGAGCGCACCGTCGTGGTGGTGGCCAGCAAGTCCGGGTCGACGGTGGAGACCGACAGCCACCGGCGCGCGTACTGGCAGGCGTTCCTGGACGCCGGGATGACCGAGGCGGAGGCCGGCCGGCACTTCGTCATCGTCACCGACCCGGGTTCGCCGCTGGAGGCCACCGCGGCCGAGATGGGCGCGTTCACGGTGCTCGCCGACCCGAACGTCGGCGGCCGCTACTCGGCGCTCACCGCGTTCGGTCTGGTGCCCTCGGCGCTGGCCGGGGTCGAGGTCGCGGAGCTGCTCGACCAGGCCGACGCGCTGGCCACCTCGCTCGGCGCGGACCAGAACAACCCGGCCCTGGCGCTGGGCGCCGCTCTGGGCGCGGCGGCCACGCTCGCCCGGGACAAGGTCGCCCTGGTCTCCGACGGCACCGGCATCGACGGGCTCGGCGACTGGGCCGAGCAGCTGATCGCCGAGTCGACGGGCAAGGCCGGGGTGGGCATCCTGCCGGTGGTCGTGGAGTCTCCGCAGAGCCCCGGCGCCACCGGCCCGGACGTGCTGACGGTCAGCTACGGCGGCGCGCTGGCCCCCGGTGACATGCCGGGCGGCGGGGCCACCCCGGACGTGGCCGTCAACGGCCCGCTGGGCGCTCAGTTCCTGGCCTGGGAGTACGCCACCGCGGTGGCCGGTGTGGTGCTCGGCATCGACCCGTTCAACCAGCCGAACGTCACCGAGTCCAAGGAGAACACCAACAAGATCCTGGCCTCGGGCCTGCCGGCGGAGACGCCGTCGTTCACCGAGGGCGCGATCGAGGTGTACGCCCCGCAGGGCGCCCCCGGGGACCTGGCCGGTGTGCTGCGCTGGCTGCTCGACGGGCTGGGCGACGACGGTTACCTCGCGGTGATGGCGTACCTCGACCGGTTCGCCGACGCCGACACGGCCAAGCTGCGGTCGCTGCTGGCGCAGGCGGGTGGCCGACCGGTCACCTTCGGCTGGGGTCCGCGCTTCCTGCACTCGACGGGCCAGTACCACAAGGGCGGCCCGCAGGTGGGCAGCTACCTCCAGGTGACCGGCGCGGTCGCCGAGGACCTGGCGGTGCCGGGCAAGCCGTACACCTTCGGTGAGTTGCAGGCGGCGCAGGCCGCCGGTGACCGGCAGGCTCTCGCCGGTCGGGAGCGGCCGTTGCTGCGGTTGCACCTCACCGACCGGGCCACCGGTGTCGCCCAACTACTGGACGCGGCCGGTGATCTGCGGGCGTGAGGATGGACGACGTGACTGAGGCGGAGCGAGGAGGCGGTTCGGTGAACCCGCTGCGCGACCCGCAGGACCGCCGGTTGCCCCGGATCCCGGAGCCCTGTGCTCTGGTGATCTTCGGGGTGACCGGCGACCTGGCCCGCAAGAAACTGCTCCCTGCGGTCTACGACCTGGCCAACCGGGGGCTGTTGCCGCCGGGCTTCGTGGTGCTCGGTTTCGCGCGCCGGGACTGGGGTGACGGCGACTTCGAGACGTTGGCCTGCGAGGCTGCCCGCAAGCACGCCCGCACCCCGTGGCGGGACGAGGTGTGGGCGCGGCTGGCCGGCAACATCAAGTTCGTTGGCGGTTCGTTCGACGACGACGCCGCCTTCGACACTCTCGCCTCGACGCTTGACGATCTGCGCCAGACCCACGGCATCACCGGCAACGCGGCGTTCTACTTCTCCATCCCGCCGGCCGCGTTCCCTGTCGTGCTCAAGCAACTGGCCCGCACCGGGATGGCCGACAACGACAAGTCCGGCGGTTGGCGTCGGGTCGTGGTGGAGAAGCCGTTCGGTAACGACCTGCCCTCGGCGAAGGCGCTCAACGACCTCGTCGACGACGTGTTCACCCGGCAGGACGTCTTCCGGATCGACCACTACCTGGGCAAGGAGACAGTTCAGAACATCCTCGCCCTGCGGTTCGCCAACAACCTGTTCGAGCCGCTGTGGAACTCCAAGTACGTCGACTCGGTGCAGATCACCATGGCGGAGGACGTCGGTATCGGCACCCGCGCCGGCTTCTACGACACCGTCGGCACCGCCCGCGACGTGCTGCAGAACCACCTCCTCCAACTCCTCGCCCTGGTGGCGATGGAGGAGCCGACCAGCTTCGACGCCGACGAGATCCGGGCCGAGAAGCTGAAGGTGCTCAAGGCCATCACCCTGCCCACCGACGTCGCCCGGGACACCGTCCGCGGTCAGTACCTGCCGGGCTGGGTCGGCGGCGAACGCGCTGTCGGTTACCTGGAAGAGCGGGACGTCCCCGCCGACTCCACCACTGAGACGTACGTGGCGGTGCGGTTGGGCATCCAGAACCGCCGTTGGGCGGAGGTGCCGTTCTACATCCGGGCCGGCAAGCGGTTGCCCCGGCGGGTCACCGAGGTCGCCATCATGTTCAAGAAGGCGCCGCACCTGCCGTTCAACGACGCCGACATGGAGTCGCTGGGCAACAACCAGCTGGTCATCCGGGTGCAGCCGGACGAGGGTGTGGTGCTCAAGTTCGGCTCGAAGGTGCCGGGCACGACCATGGAGGTCCGCGACATCGCGATGGACTTCCAGTACGGCGAGGCGTTCACCGAGTCCAGCCCCGAGGCGTACGAGCGTCTGGTGCTGGACGTGCTGATCGGCGACCGCACCCTGTTCCCGGACGCGGCCGAGGTCGAGCAGAGCTGGCAGGTGATCGACCCCTTGGAGCACGCCTGGGAGGGCACCACCCCGGAGCCGTACCGGGCCGGCGAGTGGGGCCCCCGGGCCTCCGACGAGATGCTGGCCCGCGAGGGCCGCGCCTGGAGACGAGCATGATCGGGCTGTGGGACACCACCGGCAACGAGGTGGTCAAGGCGCTCGCCGCCGAGCGGCGCAGCGCCGGCGGGGTGGCCAGCGGCATGGCGCTCACCCTCATCGTGGTGGTGGACGAGAAGCGGGTCCGGGAGGCTGAGGCCGCGGCGACGATCGCCGCCGCGGCGCACCCGTGCCGCCTCGTGGTGGTGGTCCGCTCGGAGATCGAGCGGGACCGCAACCGACTGGACGCGGAGATCGTGGTCGGCGGCCGCCTCGGCCCGTGCGAGGCGGTGGTCACCCGGATGTACGGCCGGTTGTCCCTGCACGCCGAGTCGGTGGTGATGCCGCTGCTCGTTCCCGACGTACCGGTGGTCACCTGGTGGCACGGCGAGCCTCCGGCGGAGATCGCCACCGACTTCCTCGGGGTGGTGGCCGACCGGAGGATCACCGACTCCGCGCAGGCCGCCGACCCGGTGGAGGCGCTGCGGCAGCGGGCCCGGGACTACGCCCCGGGCGACACCGACCTGGCGTGGACCCGGATCACCCCGTGGCGCACCCTGGTCGCCGGGGCGTTCGACACCACCAACGCCCGGGTCACCGAGGCGACGATCGTCGCGCCTCCCACTGACCCCACGGCGGCGCTGATGGCCGGTTGGCTGTCCAGCCGGCTCGGCATCACCCCACGCCGGGTGGACAGCAACGAGTTCCCCCGGATGCGGGAGGTGCAGCTCAGCTGCGCCAACGGCGATCAGCTGACGCTGACCCGCGAGGACAGCATGGCCGTGTTCCGGCGCACGGGCCAGGACGACCGGGCCCTGCCGCTGGTGCGCCGCCCCCTCGGCGACGAGCTGGCCGAGGAGCTGCGCCGGCTGGACGCCGACCAGGTGTACGCGGAGGCGCTGGGCGCGACTGTCGGGCTGCGGGGGCTGGATCAGCGCCCCGCGCAGCGGGTCCACGTCTGGAAGGATCCGGCCACCGCACAGCGCGCCGAGGCCGGGGTGACCGCGCACGTCGGCACGAGCGGCGAGGGCTGAGCCCAGCCGGGGCACAACGTCGGGCAGGGCCGGTACGCACCGGCCCTGCCCCGCAATCTCCGGGGTTTCCGCCCCACCACCTCGGGCACACCGCCCCGGGCACGACAGCGACCGCCTCGCGGTCCTCGAACGAAGGCGCAACCATGAGTGAGGCGAGTGTCGCCGTCCACGCCGACGCCGACCTGCTGGCGCAGGCCGTGGCGGCCCGGTTGCTGGTGAAGCTGCTCGACGCCCAGGCCGACCGGGGCGAAGCCTCGGTGGTGCTCACCGGAGGTCGGGTCGCGGCGGCCGTCTACCGGGCGGTGGCGACGCTGCCGGCCCGCGACGCGGTGGACTGGTCCCGGGTCGACGTGTGGTGGGGCGACGAACGGTTCCTGCCCGCCGGTGATCCGGACCGCAACGAGACGCAGGCCCGGGCCGCCCTGCTGGACGTGGTGCCACTGGATCCGGCCCGGGTGCACGCGATGCCGGCCTCGGACGGCCCGGCCGGCAACGACCCCGAGGCGGCGGCTGCCGAGTACGCGCAGGAGCTGGCCCGCGCCGCCCGGCCCGGGCACGCCACAC
>NZ_JBEYSL010000246.1:0-9669 GCF_040642735.1 Micromonospora sp. NPDC047753
CGGTGGCCGAAGCCCGCCGCCCGGATCGCCTCACTCACCGACAGGTACGCGTCGGGCAGGTCGACGTACTTGCCCTCGAACCCCGAACCCGCGGATTAAGAGTCCGCTGCTCTGCCAGTTGAGCTAGCGGCGCTCGCTGGCAACGGGACGAGACGCTAGCACGCGGACGTCACCCGAACAGGCAGGGGTTCGCCTCACCGCAGCGTCAGCGTGACCTGCCCGGTTGCTAATCCGGACGGGTCCACCACCACCGTGTACGCGCCGGAGGCCGGCAGTGTCGTCGGCTCGATGTCACCAGCCCTGATGATCCTGGCCGGGCCGCAGGGCCAGGCCGAGGTCGCCGTCGGCGGGCGCCGCGACGGCGTTCACGGCACCGGCTGCCACGGCGGTCAGCAGTACGGGAAGAGTGACCGCGAGTCGCACCGTCCACCTCATGGTGCGGACTGTAGGGGCGCGACGGCCGTTCTTCGCACGCTCTGTCGGGGACCGGTCCCGGCCGTGACCTTGAGGTACCGGTGGTCGTCGCCGGTGTCGGCACGGTGGCCGTGTTCAGCAGTCGGTCAGGTCCGGTGCCCAGGCGGGTACGCTCGTCACTGCTGCATGCTGCGCCGACGGTGCCGTTCGGCCGGCTCGGCCACGAACCCGCGGTGGCTCCGAGCAACCTCGCGCCGATCCAGGGGAATATCAACCAGGTGAGCACCCATTCGATGTTGTTGTTCGTGCTCGCCGCTGTCGCGGTCATCGTCGTCGTGCGGTGGGTGGCGGCCCGCACCGGGCTGCCGGCCGCGGCGCTTCTGCCGCTCATCGGCATCGTGTACGCGCTGCTCCCCGGCCCCAACGTCGGCCTTGACCCCGACCTTGTGCTCATGATCGTGCTGCCGCCGTTGCTCTACAGCGCCGCACTGGACTCCTCGCTTTTGGACATCCGCCGGAACCTCCGCATCGTGGTCAGCTTGTCCGTGCTGCTGGTGCTCCTCACCGGGGTACTGGTCGGCATCGGGTTCCACCTGTTCGTCGCCGGGGCGACGCTCGCTGCCGGGATCGCGGTCGGCGCCGCCATCGCGCCACCCGACCCGGTGGCCGCCCTGGCGGTGGGCCGCCGGGTGAACCTGCCACCGAAGATGGTCACGATCATTCAGGGCGAGGGGCTGCTCAACGACGCCACAGCGCTGACGATGCTCAGCGTCGCGGTGGCCGCCGCGGTGGGTGGTGAGTTCTCGTTCCCGTCCGCCGTTGCCCAGTTTGTCCTGGCGGCGGTCGGCGGGGTCGCCGTGGGAGCGGCAGTGGCCTGGCTGGTACGTCTGGCCCGACCGTTCACGGCGGACCCACTGTTGTCGAATGCCATCTCGCTCGCGACACCGTTCGTGGCCTACCTGTTGGGCGAGGAACTGCACGTCTCCGGGGTGCTCGCCGTGGTGGTCGCCGGGCTGATCGTCGGTCACAAGACACCGCAGCTCACCTCGGGGGCCGCCCGGCTGCAGACCAGCGCGGTGTGGCGGCTGGTCGACTTCCTCCTCGAAGGCTTCGTCTTCCTGCTCATCGGCCAGCAGCTTCCCGAGGTCGTGAAGGGTCTGCGTCAGTACGACACGTCGACAATCGTCATCGCTGTCGCCATATCGGTCGGCGTGGTGCTCCTGCTGCGCCCCGCGTGGCTGGTGATGACCCAGTCCCTCCCCCGGTCGTTGCACACCCGTCTGGGCGGCATTTCCGAGCAGGACGACCCCGACGAACCCGGGAGCGCGCGGCAGATCGAGCGCGCTGACCGCAACGCCCGCCGACTCACCTCCCGTGAGGTGGTGGCGCTGAGCTGGTCCGGCACCCGTGGTGTGATCAGCCTGGCCGCGATCTTCACCCTGCCGCTGACCACCAACAGCGGCGCACCCTTTCCCGACCGTGACCTCCTGCTGTTCTGCACCTTCGTGGTCGTCCTGGTGACACTCGTCGGGCAGGGCCTGACGTTCGCGCCGCTCGTGCGGATGCTGGGCCTGCGCGCCAACGAAGCAGACCAGGCCCGGGTACGCAACGAGGCCCGCTCGGCTGCGGTCGAGGCTGCCCTGGCCCGCCTCGACGAGGTCGCCGCCGCGGAGTCGGACAGTGCGGTGGCCGTCAACACCACCCGTACGCAGCTGCTGGCCCGACTGGCGCGCTACCGCGGGCGGTTGGACCTTCTGGAGCAGAGCGGCTCATCGGAACTGCCCACCTCACCGGCGTACGAGAGGGCGCTTCGGGTTCGCCGGACGGCCATCGACGCGCAGCGCGAGGAGCTGGTGCGCTGGCGCGACTCCGGCCGGCTGCCGGACGA
Source organism: Micromonospora sp. NPDC047753 (assembly GCF_040642735.1). Taxonomy (NCBI): domain Bacteria; kingdom Bacillati; phylum Actinomycetota; class Actinomycetes; order Micromonosporales; family Micromonosporaceae; genus Micromonospora; species Micromonospora sp. NPDC047753. The sequence goes on from NZ_JBEYSL010000246.1 coordinate 2,303, forward strand.
GGAACTCCGCGTCCTGGAACGTGAACTCGATCACGAGGAGCTGCTACTCCCGAGGCGGACCTCCAGCTGACCTGCCGGGTGACGGCGCCGTGGCCTCAGCCCGGTGCCGTCACCCGCCGCCTCACAGTTGGCGCAGGATCACCGGATCCTTGATCTTCTTGTCGGCGGCCAGCAGCAACGCCTTGCTGATGATTTCGCCGAGCCGGCTGTCGCCCTCGAAGGGCAGGTACATCTCCGGCTCCTTCGCCTTCGCCGAGTCGGGAATGATGCACAGGTACCGGTCGTCCGGGGCGATCAGGATGTTGCCCGAGCCGCAGTGGATGCGGTACGTGTGCAGGTCACCCCGCACTTCGAGGAACCGGTCGGTGAACGTGCACCGGTTGGCAATCGCCAGCCGGGGAATCAGCTCGGCCAGCACCTCCCGGCGGGTCTGGGCCGTCGGGGTGAGGTCGCCGAAGCTGTTCTGCGACCAGTAGTCGCGGTACCGGCCCTGGGGACCGCCGTCGTACCAGTTCGGGTCGTTGCCCACCCCGGCCGCGGCAACGAACAGGTCGACGTCACGCATCACCTCGCTCAGTACGACCGCCGGAACCTCCTCCAGCGGCACCGGCGTGCGTTCCCCCCGGAGGAACACCAGTTGGTCGGTCCCCATCGTGTCGAACATCAGGTCGTCGCCCTGATCCTCGATCCCGGCGATGTGCAGCACGGCGCGCATCTCCCAGTCCGGCAGGGCAAGCCAGGGGTCCTGGTAGCTGGCGCCGTCGTTGCGGTGTCGAACGTGCGACCAGCCTCGCCGGGACAGCAGCGCGATGAGGCGGTGCTGGCGCACGATGTGCGCGGCGAACCGGTTGGAGTACGTGCCGGTGGCCCGCTCCGCGTCGGTTAGCAGGTACTGCTCGCGGTGCGCCTGTTTGAACGGCTGGGTGATCGTGTGCCGGGCCAGGAAGTCCCGCCAGGCCGGGACCGCCGCCGGATCGTCGACCGGGTGCCACAGCCGTACCGTGGCGTCGCCGGCGGGCTCGAACACCGTGCCGTCCACGGTCCGCAGGGCGTCGCCGCCCCAGCAGCAGGCGACGCCGTCGACGGTCCAGATCAGCCGTCGGGCCAGGGTCCGGGCCAGCGGGTGGTCCAGGAACCGCTCCCGCCACTGCTCGACGGTCCACGCGCGGTCGCGCCGCAGCAGCCCCTCCAGGCGGTCGCGGGTCCCGATCAGCGTCGCGCCGATGTCCGCGACTGTCGCCTTCAGCTCCTTCAACTCCTCGCCGTGGTCCTTGCGCACCTGAGCCGGCGGAGCCTTGACCACCTTGCCGTCGGAGTTGCGCCACACCACTGTGGCATCGATGCCGCGCACCTCGACCTCGTACGAGCTGTCACCCAGCTTGTCCGCGAGCGGCAGCCCGAAGCCGGGCAGCGCCATCTCCTCGACGTCCTCGCGGCCGATGCCGCGTGCCTCGGCGTGCTTGGTCAGGCCCTTCTCGACGATGCGGAGCGTGCTCTTGTAGGTCAACCGCGAGGCCAGCCGAGCCAGTTGCGCGAGGGCGGCGGGGTGATCGGTGTCGACGAGCACCGCAACGGCGAGGTTCGCCAGCTTCGGGCTCGCCGGGCCGTGCCCGGGAATCTTGCGGGCGGCCCGTTCCGCGATGTGGGCGAGGCTGCGCAGGGTCTCCTCCGAGGGCGGAAGCATCGCCCGCATCCAGATCAGCCCCCACAGCAGCCCCACGTTGTAGCGGTCGATCGTCCTTGGTGAGGCATCCGCCAGGTGGCCTGGGCAACACGTCGTCATGCGCAGCGGCAGGGTGCGCGCCTGACCCACCAGCGGGAGCCAGTCGTCGAGACGCGCGGTGAACTCGTCGCCGCCGACCGCGTCGAGCAGGGACCGGCCGGTCTTGCGCCAGGCGGTCGTCGGCTTGGCCTTGTCCGCGCCGAGCGGGCAGTGGACCAACAGCGCGTGCCAGGCGGCCCGACACTCCTCCGGCATCGCCTCGATGTCGGCGACGGCGCGGTCGGCCCACCGCTCGCCGACGTTGGGGATCGGCCACATCCGATCGCCTTCGTCGCTCAGGTGGTACGAGCCGCGCTCGATCCGCGTCCGACGCCAGGTCGCCAGTGCCGCCGGGTGGGTACGTCCGGCCCGCGCCCGGGCCTGGATGGACTCCCAGGTGAGGTCGTTGAGCCCCCAGCTCCACCTGTTGAATCCCAGCCACGCTTGACCGCTCAGCCGGTCGAGCCATCCGGCACTGTCCAGCCCGCCGCCCGAGAGCACAATCTTGATCAGCTTGAGCCGCCCGTCGCTGTCCTCCCCGGGCACCGTCAACGCGTCGAACACCGCCTGCCGCACCCGCACCGGCCGCCCGGCCAGGAACTTCTCGGCCCGGGCCCACGTTTCCCGGCGGGCACCGTCCCACGGTTCGCCGATGTAGGGCCGTTGCGGCCGGTACTTGATCAGCGTCAGCGCCGCGGCGACCCACCGATCCGGATCCGCGCCGGCATCATCAAGGTCTGCCAGTGCGGCGCCGAGCACCTGGACATGTTCGGTGGTCTCCGGCAGCAGCTCCCGCTGGGCGGGTGCGAGATCGTACGGGCCGTCCGGGTCGTTGAGCGCGGCGAGCAGCACCGGGCCCCTGCCGGCTGGCGCCAACGCGCACAGCGCCGCCACCTGCCTGGCGTACTCCCGACGGTCGTACCGCGAGTCAGACCCGACGGCTTGCTCGCACCACCCGGTGCCGGTGGCGATCAGCTCGCGTAGCGCCAGCTCCGGATCGGAGTCGCTCATCAGCCACCCACCAGCGGGACGAGCTTGAGGAACGTGATCCGGGACCCCGCGTGCAGGTGAACCTTGTCGTCCAGGGCCGTCACCTGCCGGTCGTCGACCAGCACCACGAAGCCGTTGCGGCCGAACGCCTCGAGCGTCGCCCGGGTCCGCTCCTCCGGATCGACGTGCCCGCCGGACTCCGCCACCTCCAGAAAGACCCGCCGCCGAATCAACTCGCCGAGGCGTACCTCTTCCTCGAAGACGTCCATGGTCCACTCAGGACCACTCGGCGCTCCGGTCACTTCATCGGTGATGGTGATCATCGGCATGGCGCCGAGGCTAACTGAACACTCCGACAGCGTTTCGCTCTCGTTCCACCGCCGTTCAGCCGGCGAACGGGGCGCGATTGATCCGTCGCAGGCCGGGTAGCTGAACAGCATGCGACTACCAACCCTGGCTAGGACCGCGGCAGCGGTCACCGTGACAGCCGCCGCCGGGGCGACGGTCACCGACGCGTCCTCACGCTGGTACCAACGGCTACGCAAGCCGACCTGGCAACCCCCGCCCGTGGCGTTCCCGCTGGTATGGACGCCGCTGTACGCCCTGATCGCGGTGGCCGGCGCCCGCGTGCTGGACCGCACCAGCGAAACCGACCGCGCCGCGTTCACCCGTGCCTACGGGCTCAACCTGGCCCTCAACTTCGGTTGGAGCGCGCTGTTCTTCAAGGCCCACAGACCCACCATCGCGCTGGCCGAAATCGCCGCGCTCAACGCCTCCAACCTCGTGCTGCTCCGCCGAGCCTCACAGGCCGACGGCGTCGCGGCCGTCGCACTGGCCCCGTACGTCGCGTGGACGCTCTTCGCGACCGCCCTCAACGGCACCATCGTCCACCTCAACAGCAACAGGTGAGCCTGTTGGTGTCCGTCAGCTGAAGGCTGGCTGGCACCGCACTGAGGGGGCTTCGGCCTGGACGTCGTCACTCGCGGTGGACGATGAGGAAGTCAGTTTGTGTGACCTGGACGGGTGCCAACCGATCTCCACGGTGTACGAAGATGTCCCGTGAAGGCGAGGTTGTGAGCGTGACCGAGCACGCGTACCCGAACAGCACCGACATGTCGGCGGCGGTGGACGCGGCACGCCGCGGCGACCAGGCGGCGATGGACGCGTTGGTCTCGCATTACCTGCCACTGGTGTACAACATCGTGGGCCGGGCACTGAATCGGTCGGCGGATGTCGACGACGTGGTGCAGAACACGATGTTGAGCGTCGTGCGCGGACTGGCGGGCGTACGCGATCCGCGGCTTTTCCGGTCGTGGCTGGTGGCCGTCACCATGAACGAGATCCGCGCCTACCGGCAGTACCAGCACGTCACACCGGCGCCGCCGGAGGACATCGACAATCTGGTCGTCCCGGGCTCCGACTTCGAGGACCTGACGCTGACCAAGCTTCGCCTGTCCAATGAGCGCCGGGAGGTGGTCCTGGCCACCCGCTGGCTGGACGATGACCACCGCCACCTGCTGTCCCTGTGGTGGATGGCCGAGGCCGGTCACCTTTCCCGCGCCGACCTGGTCGATGCCCTACAACTGGACCCGCACCACGTGACCGTCCGGGTGGCCCGGATGAAGGCACAGTTGGACACCGCTCGGCTGGTGGTGCGAGCCCTCTCCGCCCGGCCCGGCTGCGCAGGCCTGATCGACACGGCGTCCGATTGGGACGGCCAGCCCGCGCAGGTGTGGCGCAAGCGACTGGCGCGGCACATTCGCACCTGCGCGCGGTGCCCGAACGCCGCGTCGGATCTGGTTCCGGCCGAACGGCTGCTGGCCGGCCTGGCACTCACACCGCTCCCGGCCGGCCTCGCGTCGGACGTCACGCGCAAGGCGTACACCGTCTCCGGCACGTCGCAGGGAGTCGCGCCCGCCGGCGCCCCCGTGAAGACCGCCGGGGCGTTGCGGGACGTCGCGCCGACCGGCGCATCCGCGAAGACCGGCGGGGTGTCGCATCAGGCCGGCGTCACGGCACTGTCTCTGCCCAAGACCCTGGTCGGCGCCTTCGCGGCCGTCGCCCTGATCGGAGGCGGCGGGATCCTCATCGCCAGTTACGCGGACAGGCCGACGCAACGGCCGGCGAGCGCGACCGGCGCCCAGCCCCCAACCGCGATCATCGAACCCGGCTACGACACCACCGAACCCGCGTTCGCGTCGCCCTCCCCGACGGCGCTCAAGGCGTCGCCGTCCACCTCGCGGGCGACCTCCACGCCCACCAGGTCAGCGAAGCCGGTCAGGTCGCCGGCGCCGACCACGTCACCGACCAGGTCGGCACCCAAGTCTGCCAATGCGGCATCCGGTGTCTCCGCCGCCGAACAACGTCTGCTGGTGCTGCTCAACGAGCGACGCCGCGCGCTCGGGCTGCCGGAGGTAGCGCTGCGCGCCACGGAGCAACGCGCCGGGGAAGCCTGCGTGAAGCAGAACCTTGATGCGGGCGCGTTTGAGCACTGCGGCCATGAGGTCCTCTTCGCGTCCTCGGGCACCGCCACACCCGAGCAGATGATCGAGGCCTGGTTCAACAGTCCCGGCCACAAGACGGCACTGACCTACTCCAGCTCGCGCTTCGCCGGCCCTGCCATCGTCTCCAACGGCACCCGCCAGATCGCGGCCATCAATATCGACTACTGAGGCTTGTGCACGTAGGAGTGGGTGCAGCGCCGATGGCGCGAGCGGCCCGGCGCCGATGGCGCCGGGCCGCTCTCGTCGGCCGGCGCGCGAGCCGCGAGCCGCGAGCCGTCACCAGGGCACCACACCGGCGTCCTCGAAAAATCCGCCGGTGGGGCCCCCGTCGGGCAGTGTGGCCAGGCGGATGGCGGTCGCTGCGCCCTCCTGGGGAGTACGCACGCCACGGAAGCCGTTGAGGTCGGTGGCGACGAAGCCCGGGCAGGCGCAGTTGATGAGGATGTTCGTGTCCGCCAGTTCCCGAACGTACTGAAGGGTCACCGCGTTCAGGAACGACTTGGAGGGCGCGTAGGCCACAGCGACCGGACCTGTGGAGGTCTCACCACCGGGGCCGGACTGCCGGGCCAGAGAACCGACGCTGCTGGACATGTTCACGATGCGCGGCGAGGCCGACCGGCCGAGCAACGGCAGCATGGCGTTCGTCACCCGGATGACGCCGATGACGTTGGTCTCCACCACCGTACGGATGACGGCCGGATCGACGCTGCTCGGCTGCTGCGGCCCGCCGCCGGTGATTCCGGCGTTGTTGACCAGGGCATCGAGGCGTCCGGCGCGTTCGGCGATCAGATCGGCTGCGGCGGCGACACTGCTGTCGTCGGTGACATCCAACGGGACACCGAAGGCGTCGACGCCGGCGTCCCGCAGCCGTGCCACCGCAGCGTCCCGCCGGGTCTGCTCGCGAGCCCCGACACCCACGCTCCAACCCAGCGCGCCAAGGCCTGCCGCGATCTCGTACCCGATGCCTTTGTTGGCCCCGGTAACCAGGGCGATCTTCGTGTCACTCATGTCTTCGACTGTGAGTCACGGCCCGTAAGCCGTCCAAGACCACCTGAGCCATGGGCGATACCCTCACGGTATCGTCGCGCCTCCGTTCCCGGCTAGGCTCGACACGTGGAGACACGAGAGCTGCGGTACTTCGTCGCCGTGGCCGAGGAGCTGCACTTCGGCCGAGCGGCGCAACGCCTGGGCATAGCCCAGCCGCCACTGTCACGGGCGATCAGTCAGCTCGAACGCCGTCTGGGTGCCGCCTTGCTGAAGCGTGACAGCCGCTCGGTGACCCTGACCGAGGCCGGTGCGGTCCTGCTGCACGAAGGACGAGCAGCTCTGGACGCTGTGGAAGCTGCCGAACATCGCACCCGCCGCGCAGCCCTCGCCGTCACCGGTCGCGCCAGCGTCGTCCTGGCGACCAAGGCTGGAGCGACCAGCGAGTTGCTCGCGAAGCTGCTACACGCCTACGCCACCGAACCGGGATCGGTCGACGTCGACGTGGTGCTGTGTGGCCCCGGCGAACAGGAACGGCTGTTGCGGACCGGCCGTGCCGATGTCGCGATCCTTCACCACCCGTTCGACGACCTGACAGGGTTCGACACCGAGGAGCTGCTCACCGAGGGCCAGGTCGCCATCCTCCCGGCCGGCCATCCCCTCACCACTCGCAGGAGTTTGCAGCTGAGCGAGGTGACCGAGCTACCCGACCTGCCTCTACCGCGCTGGCCCGGGAATGACGGCACCTATCCCGACGGCCCAGGTCCTGAGGCACAGAGCCACTCCCAACTTTTCCAGCTGATCGCCCTTGGCCGGACCTTGCTGGTCGTGCCTGACTCCGCCCGATCCCAGTTGAACGATGATCTCGTCGCCGTGCCGATCGTGGACGCGCCGGAAGTCACCACGGTCATCGCCTGGCCCCCGCACAGCCGTTCCCGAGCCGTCGCTGATCTGGTACGAGCCGCACTCCGCCTCTAGCCACTGGCACCGCACCTCGTCGCACCGGCGTACGCGAAAAAGGCCCTGACCCGCAAAGATCTGCCAGGTCAGGACCTTCATCGTTGGTGCGCCGCCAGGGACTCGAACCCCGAACCCGCGGATTAGGAGATTGATCGTCCAGGATGGCT
>NZ_JBEYSL010000247.1:0-9647 GCF_040642735.1 Micromonospora sp. NPDC047753
CGGCGAGCGTCGCGCGCCGCTGCGGCGAGCTGAGCAGCCCGTGCAGGGTTCGCGCCGCCGTCGCGCGGGCGGCTCGTCCGGCGACGCCGCTCGCGGTCAGTTCCGGCAGCTCGCCGAGGCCGGCGGCCAGGCCGTGACGAACCACCCGGGTGTACGACTCACGTTGGTTGTCGACCACGCAGACCAGTGCGCTGGGTGCGCCGAGGCAGCAGAGTTCCCAGGTCGACGTGCCGGCGGCGCTCACCACCAGGTCGGATTCGGTGATCAGTGCCGGTAGCGAGGTGGTGGGCGGGACCGCTCGGATGGTCTGCCCCCGGCCGGGGGCGACATCGTCGACCTCCGCCTCGATCTCGGGTCGGCCGACGATGACCGTGAGGTCCATCGGGTGACCGGTGGCCGCCAGCACCCGGGTCAGGACCGGGGCCGCGCCGACCGCGTCGGTGCCGCCGAAGAAGGCCAGCACCCGGGGGCGGCTGACCGCCCTGGCGGGCGGGGCGACCGGCGGCCGGGCGCTGATCACGGTGTCGCGCAGCAGGGCGTACCCGCTGCCGGCGAGCAGCCGGCCGGGCAGCGCCGCGGCGGACCCCAGCTCGGGCAGGTCCGCCCCGGCACTCAACCTGGGCAGCTCCGCTCCGAAGTTCTGGTCGAGGTAGAGGTCCGCGACCTGGCCCCGGCTGTCGCCGTCGATGATGGCGAGGGTGTGGACCCCGGCGGCGCGCACGGCGCCGGCTCCGGCCGGGTCCAGTTCGTAGGAGTCGAGGACCAGTACGTCCAGGTGGTGTCGGCGGGCCGCCTCGACCAGGTCGGCCGCCGACTCCGGGCCGGGGAGTAGCGGGATGCCCCGCGCGGCCAGCTCCGTGGTTGCCCAGTCGAGCCGTTCGACGGTGCCGAACACTGTGACGTCGGCACCCCGGGCGAGGAACTCCTCGGCGAGCGCCAGGCAGCGGACGAGGTGGCCGACGCCGCGCCGTGGCCCGGCGTCACAGCGCAACCCGACCCTCAGGGTGCTCAGGATTCCTCCAGGTGCTTCTGTCGTACGTCGGCGTTGAGCGCGCGCAGCCGGGGCTGGCCGTCGAGCCAGTCGGCGAGCTTGGCCAGCGGCACGCTGACGTCACCGAAGTGGTCGATGATCGCGCTGACCAGCGTCCAGTCCTGCTCGGTGTCGAGGGTGAGCCGCAGCGCGGAGCGGTCCGGGGTGAGCGTCACCCCGAGCACCCGGAACAGCTCCGGATGGGTGTACGCGTACGAGGTGACGTGCACCCGGTGGTGGTCGGTGGCGAGCCGGCCCAGGGTGCGCAGCGTCTCCGCTCGGATGATCTCGACGTCGAGCCCTCGGGGCAGGGTCCGGGCGATGGACGTGCTGGCGTAGTCCAGCCCGGGGACCGCCCGGTACACCGATGCGACCAGGGTGATGATCTCCGGGTCGAGCAGGGGGCAGTCGGCGGTGAACCGCATGACGGCGTCTCCCGGGTGCGCCGCGAGGGCGCCCACGAACCGGTCGAGCACGTCGTCGACCGGCCCGCGGTGGCACGGCACGTCGAGCCGCGCGCACTCGGCGGCCACCGCGTCGTCGACCGCGTCGGTGCTGGTGGCAACGACCAGGTCGGCCAGGACGCCGCTGTCGGAGGCGGCGCGTACGACCCGGCCCAGCACTGAGCGTCCGGCGAGCGGGCGGAGCACCTTGCCGGGCAGCCGGGACGAACCCATCCGAGCCTGCACGATGCCGACGATCCGCAGCCCCGCGTCGTCCGTGGAGGCCTCGGCCACCGGTACGCCGGTCACTGCTGCTCCTCCTGCTTGGGGGCGAGCACCGCGGTGGCCCGGCGTTTGGCGGCGCGGGCACCCCGTTTGGCCAGCCGGGCCGGGGTGATGGCGAGCCGGCCCACCCGGTAGCTGAGCGACCCGCTGAGCAGGCTGATCGTCGTCTCGGCCCGGCGCAGCGCCCGTTCCCGCGAGGTGAGCAGTTCCTCGGTCCACGCGGCCAGCGCCGCCAACCGGGTGAGTTCCTCGCGCTGGCGCAGCCACGCCTCGCGTAGCTGCTGGTAGCTGTGCCCGCCGACCGGCGGGTCGGTCGGCGTGACGGCGTGCAGTTCGGTGGCGAGGCCGACAGTGCCGTCGGCGTCCAGCCCGTGCAGCGCGGCGGCGATGGCCGCCTCGGCCTCGATCGCCTCGCTGACTGTCGCGCGGTCGAGGTCGTGGCCGGCGAGTCCGCCGAGCACCACGGTCAGGCCCGCGACGTCGAGTGTGGACGACCATGGGTGGGCGTACCCGCCGGTGAGCAGGCCCGCGGCGAAGCGCCACAGCCTGCGGGCGAGCACCACGTCGGCGGGCAACGCGGCGGTGGCCCGCCAGCTGGGGTCGAGCACCGCGTACCGCTCGCCGTCGACCACCACGTTGTCGGTGCCGGCCAGCGCCGCCGCTCCGGCGATCCGGCCGTCGGCATCGGCCTGGCCGGCGAGCCAGCCCGCGTACCCGTGCAGCAGCGCGCGCAGGGTGGCCAGGTCGCGGCGCAGCGAGGCGTCGAGCAGCAGGGTACGCAGCAGCCGGCCGGACGGCACCGGTCCGGACAACGCGTCGGCGTCGCGGTAGGCGGCCTCGCGGCTGGCGAACGGCGCGGCGGCCGGCGTCGTCGCGTCGGTGGCCGGGATGAGCCCCCAGCGCCAACCGGACGGGCCGTGCAGCACCTCCTGCACGCCGATGCCGGGGCGACCGGTCTGCACGAGAGCCACCGGCAGGTCCGCCTCGACGACCGGCGTGGCCGGGTCCGTGGGTTCGGCGGGCCGGTGGGCGAGGGTCAGCCAGCCCGGTGCGAGGTCGGCGGCACGCCCGGCGTGCAGGGCGTCCACCGCGAGCCGGGCCGGGTCCTGGAGCACTGTGGCGCTGGTGAAACCCCCGGCGCAGGCGCCGTGCAGCACCGCGTCGAACAGGCCGGAGCCCGCGTCCCGGTCGAGGTGGTCGGCGTCCAGCAACGCCGTCGGGGTGCTGACATCGGGGTACGCGGCCCAGCACGCGGCCGGTCGCAGCCCTGCCGCGCCGAGCCGCTCGCGCAGTTGGTCCCGGTTGGCCGGGTGGGCGCGGTCCAGCACACCACCGATGGTCCAGGCGGAGTCGTCGCGGCGGGCGTACCAGGGGCTGGTGTCCACGAGCCGGTGCAGGCCCAGCGGGTTGTCCAGGCGCAGCAGCAACGCGCCGCCCGGCCGGACCGCGGCGACGAGTCGTGCCAGCACGGCGTCCCAGCCGAGGCGGGTGCCCTCCACCGACTCCACCGGGTCCAGCCCGGCAGCCGCGATCACCACGTCGTACGTCTCGTCGTCGGGTAGCCCGGCCGGGCCGCCCACCACCACGCGGGCGGCCCGGTCCGCCAGCGCCACCGCGTCCAGGTGGCTGCGCAGCAGGCAGGTGACCTCGGCGTGGGTGAGCTGGTCGAGCAGTGCCGGGTCGTGTGGACCGGCCACCAGGACCCGGGCGCCGGGCGGCACCAGCCGTGCGGCCAGCGCGGCGAGCGGCCCACCGTTGGCCAACCGTTCCTGCGGCAGGTCCGACCAGGCCAGCATCTCGCCGCCCGGCAGGGTGATCCGGTCGGCGGGTGCCGTCTCAGTCGTCACTGTCTTCCTCTTCCTCCTGGAGGTTCGCCCAACCGAGCAGCTCGCGAAGCTCGGCGGGCGTGCATCGGTGGTCGGTGCCCAGCTCGGCGCGGGCGATCTCGACGGCGGTGGGCAGGTCGACAGTGGTGCCGTGCAGCTGCGGCCACTGCCGTCGGATCCGAGCGGTACCGCCGAAGGTGGGGTCCTCGTTGGACAGGATCATCGGGTCGCCGTAGACCGCCGGCTCGCATCCGGCCGCGATGCCGTAGAAGATCGCGCTGGTCAGCCGGTTGGATGCTACCCGGCGGTGGCGGCGCAGTTCGGTGAGCTGTCGGTCGAGGAACTCCGGGTCGGTGTCCTTCCACCAGTGTCCCCGGTAGCCGTGGCAGATCACCCGGAACCCGGCGCGCTCGTAGAGCCGGCGTACGTTGCGCATCCGGTACTCGTGCCAGTACAGGCAGACCGTGACCGGACCGGGCTCGGTGTCCTGGATGAGGTCGATCAGTTTGCGGTGGTCGCCCTTGACGTGTTGACCCTCCCAGCCGTGGAACGGGTACCAGATCGTGCCCTCCCGCTCCTCGGCCGGTGGTTCCTCGGGTCGCATCGCCAACAGGTAAGTGAACGGCGCGCCGATGACCACCACGTTGCGTCGCCCCACCGACCAGGCCCGGCGGCGGGTCTGCTCCGACCAGAGCAGGCTGGGGGTGCGTTCGGCGTACGGGTGGCCGGGGGCCAGGCCGTCACCGATGTTCCAGCCGTGCTGCACGTACCCGTTGATCCGGGGTGGGTGCCGGTCGCCGAGGCCGGCGTAGCGGGCCAGCACATGCGCGTGGCCGTAGAAATGGTTGGCGTGGTGCATCAGGTTCCCATCAGACGGCGAGACGCACCGGGCCACCGCGCACAGCGGCGGTCAGCGCGTCGATGACGCGGTCCTGGTCGGCGTCGCTGAGCCCCGGGTACAGCGGCAGCGAGAGCTGCTGGGAGTAGAACGACTCGGCCACCGGGCAGGATCCGCGCCGGTAACCCAGGTCGGCGAAGGCCGGGTGCCAGTGCACCGGGATGTAGTTGACCTGGACGCCGATGCCGGCGGCGCGCATCCGGTCGTACACCTCGCGGCGGCGTCCGTCGAGCACTCGGATCGGGTAGAGGTGCCAGGCCGGGTCGGCCCACGACCTGCGGTTGGGCAGCAGCACGCCGTCCAGGTCGGCCAGCGCCTCGTCGTAGCGGGCGACCAGGGCGCTGCGGCGGGCCGTGAACTCGCCGAGCCGACGTAGTTGGCTGCGGCCCAGGGCGCAGAGCACGTCCGGCAGCCGGTAGTTCAGCCCGAACTCGTGCACCTCCTGGTGCCAGTCGCCCTCGTCCGGGAACCGCAGGTCGTCGCGGTCGCGGACCACGCCGACACCACGGAACCGGCGGGCCCGCTTCAGGATCTCCGGGTCCAGTGCCGCGACCGCGCCACCCTCGGCGGTGGTCAGGTTCTTCGTGGGAAAGAACGAGAACGTGGTGAGGTCGGCGAGCGAACCGACCGGCCGACCGTGGTACGTACCGCCGACGGAGTGCGCCGCGTCGGCGAGCAGCAGCGCGTCGCTGCCCTCGATCGACGTGCGCAGCGCGTCGTAGTCGGCGGGGTGGCCGGCGTAGTCGACGGCGGCGACGACCTTCGTGTGCGAGGTGACCGCGGCGGCGGCCGCCGCCGGGTCGAGGCAGAACGTCTCGTCGTCGACGTCGGCGAACACGATCTTCGCGCCGAGGGCGACCGCGCTGCTGGCGGTCGCCACGAACGTCATCGGCGGGACGACCACCTCGTCGCCCGGCCCCACCCCGGCCGCCGCGTACGCCACGTGCAGCGCCGCGGTGCCGTTGGAGACGGCGGCGACACCGACTCCGCCGGTCCACCGGGCGAGGTCGGCCTCGAAGGCGTCGACCTGCGGACCGGTGGTGAGCCAGTCGCCGCGCAGCACGTCGGCGACGGCGGCGACGTCGTCCTCGCTGATCGACTGCCGGCCGTACGGGAGCATCCCCGTCATCCGTTGATGCCGAGCATGTCGCGCAACTGCTCGACGCTGAGCCACTCGTCGTTGGTGTCCGACTGGTAGGCGAAGCCGTCCGGCACCGGGTCGCAGTCGCTCGGCGCCTGGTAGCCCCAGGTGGCGATGGTCGGTTGGACGATGAACCGGCCGTCGGCACGCAGCGTCCGCCGGCTGTCGTCGGGCGCGATCATCTCCTCGTGCAGCTTCTCGCCCGGCCGGATCCCGATCTCGTGGGTGGTGGCGTCCGGGGCCACGGCCTCGACCAGGTCGAGGATGCGCATGCTCGGGATGCGCGGTACGAACAGCTCGCCGCCCTGCATCTGGTCGAACGAGTCCATGACGAACTGCACGGCCTGGTCCAGGGTGATCCAGAAGCGGGTCATCCGCTTGTCGGTGATCGGCAGACTCTTGCCCTCGGCGGCCAGCCGGCGGAACAGCGGGACCACCGAGCCGCGGCTGCCCACCACGTTGCCGTAGCGCACCACCGAGAACCGGGTGGGGTGCTGGGCGGCGTAGTGGTTGGCCGAGACGAACAGCTTGTCGCCGACCAGCTTGGTCGCGCCGTACAGGTTGATCGGGCTGGACGCCTTGTCGGTGGAGAGCGCGATGACCTTCTTGACGCCGGCCTCGATCGCCGCGTCGACGACGTGCTGCGAGCCGGTGATGTTGGTGGCGATGTACTCCGAGGGGTTGTATTCCGCGGTGTCCACCTGCTTCAGCGCGGCGGCGTGCACCACGTGGTCGACGCCGTGCATGGCCCGGGTGAGGCGGTGCCGGTCCCGGATGTCGCCGATGAACCAGCGCAGCCGCGGGTCGTCGCCGAGCTGCTGGCGCAGCTCGTACTGCTTGAGCTCGTCGCGGGAGAACACCACCACGCGGGCGGGGTCGGCCTCGTTGAGGATGTGCCGGAGGAACGTCCTGCCGAAGGAACCAGTTCCCCCGGTGATCAGAATGGACGATCCATTCAACTCACTCAATGTGGTGCTCCCGTGTTCGTGGATGAACGAGCGGCCCTGGGCCGGCCGACCGGGGTGACACGCTAGCCATGGCGGGTTAACTCCCCGACGCTCGCGGGTGAACCGCAACCTCTGCTCCCGTGAATGCCGAACACCGCGCAGGCGAACACTTCCGACCGCCCCGGATGTGGGCTGACCTGGCCGGACCGGGCCGTTACAGTGACCGCGCGAACGACCCGGCGGCCCGGCGCGCAGCCAGGTCAGGCGTTCACCCGACATCCACACCGGCTCGGTGCGAGCGGGCCGCCCCGAGCGTCTCCGACGCCGGGCGGTGGGCCCGTGAATCCGCGCGGGCCCGGTACGGCCGGCAATTCTGGAGGCGTTCATGGCACCCGGTAGTGACGTGATCGAACGGCCGGTGGTGGCGGCCGGGACGCCGAGCGGCCCGCCCGCCCGACGGTGGCTGGTGCCGCTGCTGCTGGTCGTCGGTTGGATGCTCAGCGTGGCCTGGCGCATGTGGTGGTCCCGGCACACAGTGCTGCCCATCGCGCACACCGACGAGGACAGCTACCTGAACACCGCCCGCGCGTTGGCCGGCGGTCCGGGGGGCTTCAGCAGCGAGAACGACCTGCTGCGCCGGGTCGGCTACCCGATGCTGATCTCGCCGGCGTTCCTCGGGGACCGGGACTTCACCGACAGCTACCGGATCGTCCAGCTGATCAATTCGATGGCGAACTCGACGTTGCTGCCGCTGGCGTACCTGTTCGGTCGTCGTCTGTTTCAGCTGCGCCGCTCGTACGCGCTGCTCGGCGCGGTCGCGGCGGCGACCCTGCCGGCCACCGCCTTCTACGCGGGCGTCGCCATGATCGACGCGGTGATGGCGCCGCTCGTGGTCGCCTGGCTGCTCGCCGTGCACCGCTGGATCACCCGGCCCGGCCCCCTCGCCGCCGCCACAGTGGGCCTGCTCGTCGGCGGGTTCCACCTGCTGCACTCCCGCGGCCTGGTGATCGTGGCCGTGCACGCCGGGCTGGTCCTGCTTCTGTTCGTCCGCCGCCGGATCAGCCCGCCCGTGGTGCTCGCGGCGCTGCTGCCGGTGCTCGCCATGGCGCTCGTCAACGAGGCCGCCATCCGCTACCTCGGCGGCAAGGTCTACCTGCTCGGCAGCACTCCCGGCGGCAGCACGCTCGACGCGATCGCCTCCGCCCAGGGCGTGGTCCGGGTGAGCGCCGCGGTCACCACCCAGCTCTGGTACCTCGTGGTGATCACGTTCGGACTGGCCGGGGTGGCCTGGGCCGGGGCAGTCCGCGAGCTGTGGCGTCCGCGGCACGGCGACGCGGCCCGCTGGACGATGGGCGTGGCACTGGTGGTGACCGTCGGGGTGGCCGGCGGCGCGTCGGTGATCCTGTCCGGCATCACCGGCAAGCCGCTGGACGCGATCTACGGCCGGTACGTGCAGATGCTCGCGCCGTTCTGGCTGCTGGTCGGCGTGGGGGTGCTGTTCACCGCCGGCTGGCGGGTGGTGCTGCGCCGGGCGGCGGTCGCGGTGGCGTTGCTGGTTGGTGGCGGCGCGCTGATCGCGGCCCGACTCGCGTACGTGGCCAGCCAGGGCCACGAGCTGCGCTACGGCGGTTTCAGCGCGCCGGACCTGGTGGCGTTGACCGGGGGCTGGCGGGAGTTGCGACCGGTTGTCGGGTCGCTGGTCGGCATCGCCGGCTGTGTGCTGCTCGTCGCCGCGGCCCGGGTGCCCCGCCTGCGGCTGCCGATCCTCGGCGCCCTCGTGGTGGTCAACCTCGTCACGATGCAGGTGATCGACCAACGAATCGTACGACCGGCCGCCGAGAGCACCGCCCCGACGCCCCGGGTGGCCGACGTGGGCGTACGCCCCGGCGAGCGCGTGTGGGCCTCGACCGGCGTGCACTACGTCCTGCGGTTCAACCTCAGCCACCAGGTGACCTGGACCGACGTCCGGTGGTTCGGTGACAAGCAGCCGCCGGCAGCGGCGCAGGTCGTGTTCGCCCGCTGGGCACCCGGGCAGGCCGACGACTGGGACGGGGCGGCCTACGGCTTCGTTCGACTCGGCGGTAACCCGGCGCAGCACTGGGCCGCCTGGCGGCGCGTCTGACCCACCGCGCCCGTTGGAATCCGCTATTCGTGAACGGCGGATGTCCACCGGGAGCACTGTCGGTTAATGGTTCCCGTCCATTTCGGAAAATGGTCCACCAATCAGCGCTGGCGGCGGTCCGCCCGAGCCAGGGAAATCGGGACGACGGTGATTTCCCGGCCGTCGGACAGCTCCTGTCGCGGTGAGCCCTCGACAAATCGGAAACGTCGGTTCATCTGTCGTACGACGGTATTGTGGCCGAGCACCTCGCCGTCGAGTCGATCCAGGTGCAGCCCGTCGAAGGCGTACTCGACGGCCTCCCGCATGACCCCCAGCCAGGCCGGCAGCGTCTCGCCCCTGGCGTCCAGGCCCTCGGCGTCGAGATAGAAACCCCACGCGCCGGTCCGAGGGCCATCCAACCGCAGGTCGAAGAAGGTGACCACACCGCAGGGCCGGTCCTCGCGGACGTACACCAGCACCCGCCGGGACGGGTCGTCGCGGACCGCCGACCACCAGCGGGCGTGCTCGGCGGCGGTGATCTCGTGGCTGGTCTTGCTGACCTGTCGATTGGTTTCCTGATTACGCCAGGACAACATCAGATGAACGTCGTCCGCCGTCGCTTCGCGCAGCACGTGCGTCTCGCTTTCCTAGCCGTTCACGTCGGGCCCCGGCACCTTACCCGGGCCTACCGGGAAATCAGATATGCATTCGTTGGGTTGTAGACTGCGGCGCATGAACGAATTGAGTCGCGCGCAGATCCGCGACCTCATGGCTCAGGTGCTGAAGAATCAGGACAAGGAGCTGCCCGCTGACGACGCGGCGCAGTTGCGGGAGATCGGCTTCCGGTCGCTCGACTTCTCCGAGCTGGCCCTGCGGGTGGAGGCGCACACCCGGGGCGGCGGTGAACTGGGCCGACGGTGGTACGACCAGGGCAAGCTGCTGGCCAAGAAGAACACCTTCACCGACTTCGTGGCGT
>NZ_JBEYSL010000248.1:0-9631 GCF_040642735.1 Micromonospora sp. NPDC047753
CTCGTCGATCACCTGAACCCTGTTGAGCATGGACAGGTCGATGACGACCCCACCGTTGTTGGACGAGGCTCCGGAGAGGCCGTGCCCGCCACCGCCGCCGCGACGAGCGGCCCGCGCACCTCGTCCTGCTCCAGCAGCAGCAACACCGCTTCGCGAATCTCGACAGTGTCCAGGGCGGACCGCAGCAGGCTCAGCAGGCTGCGTTCCACCTCGTGGTCATGGTCCGGGACGGACAGCGTGGCCAGCAGCACCGCGACCTCATCGAGATCGACGACGTGTCGCACCCCGGTGCGGAACTCCGGCAACTCCCACGCGACCTGCAGAGCCTTGACGAGATTGCGGTTCATGGGCCATCGCTACCCGCAAGCGCCAGCGGACGAAACCCCGCTACCGGTCCGGGCCGGCGCGATCCGGCTCGGAGCGGCCGCCGAGATCCGGGCGGCCGCTCCGCACCGGGTCAACACCACGTCAGCGTCGAGTTCACCCGGGTGACGTTGCTGATCGTGTTGTTCGCCCCGCCACAGGGGCTCTGGGTGATGTTGGTGCCGCTGACTGTCAGATTCTGGAACCGGATGCCAGAGGAGATCGGGAATTCGCTCCGGGCCGCGATCCGCACCTCGCCACCGCCGGTCACCGTCCCGGAAACCCCGGCGATGGTGACGTTGTAGCAGTTCTCCACCAGGATCGCGTTGTTCCCCGTGTTGGAGATCGTCACCCGGTCGATGACCGCGCCGCCGGACTCGGACACGCAGAAGATCCCCCGGCCACCGCCGGACGCGAGCACGGTCCCGACCCGGATGTTGGTCGGGTACGAGTTGCCCACCCGGCCGTTGCGGTTGGCCATCCGGAACGCCGCGTACCCGGTTCCGGCCCCGGCGCCCTGCGCGTCGACAGTGCCCACCGTGGCGTTGATCGTGTCATTGAGCAGCAGGCCGGAATCCCGGGTGTTCCTCGCGGTGACAGTGCCGATCGTCAGACCGTCCACGCCGTACGTCTCCACCCCGTGGGTGCCGGTCCCCGACACGTACACGGTGTCGATGCGGATGTTGCGCACCTTGACCGCCCGATCTCCGCCGTGGTTGTCGATGCGTACGCCCAGACCGGCGGAGAGGCGCATGTCGATCTGCCCGAGGGTCAGGTTGTTCACGTTGCGCATGAAGATCCCGTACAACGGCGAACCGGTCAGCGTGAGGTTCTGCACCTCGACGTCGGTGGTTCCCCGCGAGTACACCGGTGCCTGGTCACCCGAGCCCGACCCGGTCACGTTGATCGTGCCGCACACGGCAAGGGTCGTGTACGACGGCAGCGACAACCGCGAGCCCGCACTCATCGAGCCGGAGCCGCGAACCACCACCCGCTGCTTCGACGTACGCCCCGCCGAGAGCGAGTTGACCGCCGCCTGCATCGCCGACAGCATGTCCGAACCCGAGTAGACAGTCGACGAGCCGTTGCGGGCCGTCCAGGTGCTCCCACTGAGTACGGCCTCGGCGTTCGTCGACCCGCTGCCACAGCCGGTGGTCGGCGGCGTGCTGACACCTCCCACCGCGACCAGCTGCCACTGCTGGTTCGTCCCGTTCTGGTCGGCGTACTGGCTGATCCGACCGCCGTCGACAGTGGACCGCTCCCAGACCTCAAGCGCCTTCGCCGAGTGGCGGTTGATCAGCCGGACGTGGCCGCCGTCGGAGTCGAGAACCTGGAACTGCTGGTTGGTGCCGTTGACATCGGACCACTGGCGGTACTCGGCGCCGTCGGCGGTGTTCCACTCCCAGAGGTCGACGACCTTGCCGCTGTGCCGGGCCTTGAGGCGGTAGTAGCCGCTGCCGGAGGAGACGAACTGGAACTGTTGCCACGCGCCGTCGTTACGGGACCACTGCTGGATCACCGCGCCGTCCGCCGTCGAGGTGTCCCGGACGTCGAGGACCTTGCCGCTGTTCCGGTTGACCAGGACGTAGTAGGCGTTGGTGTCGATGCTCGCCGCCGCTGCCGGCGGTGCGCCGACCAGAACGGCACCGGCGGCGCCGACCAGCGTGGTGATCATGGCGAGCACCAGGCCCGTACGCCGGCCGCGACGGAACGACCCACCGCCGGACGGTCTTCTCGTGCTGCTGAAGGGCATCGCTCCTCCTGGCTGGAATGGGCTCCGGGCGATCCGGAACGGGTGTCGGCGACCGTGGGCACCTCGACCTGTGAGCGGTTACTCCAGGTGGAAGGTGGCCGAGGCGCGTTCGGCGCTCGAACTGACGGCCTCGATGTAGAGCAGTCCGTCGCGGTGGCGCACGTGGCGGCCCGGGAAGTTCTGCGACTCCAGGGAGATCCCGGCGCTGTCGGCGAGGCCGGCTTGACGGCGGAAGCTCGCGTCGCCGCCGAACAGCGCGGAGCCGTCGTTCTTCTCCACGTACAGGGCGTAGCCCCGGTGGCGGAGGTAGTAACCGGGGAAGTTGGTCGACTCCAGCGACACCGAACCGCCGCCCGCGAGACCGCTGACGATGCGGAACTGGGAGTCGGCCAGGTTTGTCACGTTCGGCTCGACCCGCGCCCGGTAGTCGTAGTGCCGGATGTAGCTGCTGGCCTGGTCGTGTGACCGCAGCCGTACCGGCGTGGCCCCGTCGGGCACCGGGATGCCGAAGTTCGGGGTGCCGTCGGCGTTCCAGTACACCTTCTGTAGCCGGGTCCGTCGGTTCGGGTCGTTGAGCGGATCGCCGGTGATGTCGCGGTAGTTCCGGTCGTGGTAGACGAGGATGTCGCTCTGCCCGTCCTCGGAGACGGTGAACGAGTTGTGGCCGGGGCCGTACTGGCTGGTGGCCGCGTTGCTGGCGAACACCGGGCTGGGGCTCTTGCTCCAGGAGGCGGCGTCGAGCAGGTTCGCGCTGGCGGAGGCGCTCAGCATCCCGAGGCAGTAGTTGGCGTCCGTGGCGCTGGCCGAGTAGGTCAGGAAGATCCGGCCGTTTCGTTGGATCACCGCCGGTCCCTCGGCAACCCGGTAGCCGCGGGTCTCCCAGTCGTACGTCGGGACGACGAGCCGGGTCACGGTGCCGGTGATCTGCCACGGGTTGGCACCCATCCGGGCGAGGTAGACGTTGGAGTTGTTTCCGATGGCCGGCTCCTGCTGGGCCCAGGTCAGATAGCGCACCCCGTTGGCGACGAAGGTCGAGGCGTCCAGGCTGAAGGTGTCCCAGGGTGTGGTGATCCGGCCGCGTTCGGTCCACGAACCGGTCAACGGATTGGCGTTGGCGTTCTCCAACACGTACATCCGGATCCGCCACACGTCGTCGGTCCGGCCCGCGGCGAAGTAGACGTACCACCGGTTGTTGATGAAGTGGATCTCTGGAGCCCAGATGTGGGCACCCATCTCTCCGCTGGTGTGGCGGCTCCAGATCGTCGTCTCCGCCGCCGTTGCCAACCCTTGCAGGGTGGTGGCCCGGCGCAGCACGATCCGGTCGTACTGCGGCACCGTCGCGGTCAGGTAGTAGTAGCCGTCGGTGTGCCGGAAGATGTGCGGGTCGGCCCGCTGGTTCACCAGCGGGTTGGTGTAGTTGACGGCGGGCGCGGCCTGCGCGGGCGCGGCCACGGGCAGGCCGACCGACACGGACAGCACCACCAGGATCGCGGCCAGCATTGACCGCACCCGCCGCGGGGCGCCGTGGCCGGCAGGCCCCCGGTGGACGGCCCGACGGGTGTTCGGATCGGTTCGACGGGACGGCAGCGGCATCTGTCCTCCGCGAGCTTGGAATGGCCATTCACCAGCACCTGTAGCACCGCGGCGATGCCGTAGCCGATCCGGTCGACGCCGAGCGGTGACGTCGGGCAGGACCGGGGGAGAGGCACGAAGGGCTGCGAATGTGACGGTGGCGTTGCTACCAGGTGGCGGAGTTCATGTTGGCGTTAACATCGATGCCTGTCAAGGTATGCCAGCCGCTCACCTGGCCGGGACAGCGGCCATCCGCGTACCTGGAGGTAGGGTCCTCGGCGTGCTGCGACGGTGGATTCTGGCGATCCTGATGGCGACCTGCGGTGTGCTGGTGGCGGTGACGCAACTGGCCGACGGTCTGCCCGTCGTCGGCGGCGTCGAGTTGTTGATCTTCCTGGTGTTGGCGCTGCTGCTGTCGCCGTGGGCCTTTCCCCGCTCGGTGGGCGCCGCCGAGGCGCAACGGGCCAGCGCCGTCGACGGCCGGCCGATCGTCTACTGGCGTCCCGGCTGTCACTACTGCCTGCGGCTCCGGTTCTCTCTCGGCGGGCTCGCCCGGCGGGCGCACTGGGTGGACATCTGGCGTGACCCGGCCGCTGCCGCCGCCGTTCGGGCGGTAGCTGGCGGCAACGAGACAGTGCCCAGCGTCGTGCTCGGTGATCAGGCCGTCGTGAACCCCGACCGGGCCTGGCTCCGCGGGCAGCTCCGCGCATCCTGACCCTTCATCTCACCGGCAGACCGGCGCGGTACACCGCGAGCGGGCCGCGCAGCACCGTGATGTCGGTCCCGCCAACGGAGCACCGCGCCACGCCGGTCGCCCAGGTCCCGAACAGTCGTGACGCCAGCCGTCAGGTGCGTCCGCAGCGACGTCTCGACGACTTTGTCGAGGTCCGACTCGGGACGCTCCACGAGCCGGCCGAGCGCATCGGGCCCAGCGTCGGCGCAGAGGTGTACGGGCGCGTCCACCAGGCCGGGTAGCAGGGTGCCGTTCGGCTCCTCGCGCACCGGCCAGCCTTCCGGCGCCTCGGCGTCACCCAGGTGCACCTCGGCGACGCGCCCCTCGTCGAGCAGGACCAGCACCCCGCCGTCCACGAGCCGTTCGCCGTCGAACATCCGGGCCATCCGGGCCATCCGGGCCATCCGGACAGCGTGCTTCGTCATCGTCACCCCAACCCGCCCTGCTCGGCCACACCTGCCGTCACCGACGCTGCGACCTTCCCGCCGCTGCCGGCCACCGGTCGTGACCTGACGATCGCAGCACCGCAGGGTGCGCAGCCTCCCCCGCCAGAGCGATATCTCTCCCCCTGCCGGGTTGGCGGCCTGCCGACGCCTACCTAGTCGACTCCTGAAGGTGAGTCGGGGACGTCACCCGTCGTGGTGGCGTTTTCGACACCTTTCCCGGGGGATACCGCCGTCGCCCGACTTCTCGCGCGCGAGAAGGGGCGACGACAGGAGGACGGTCATGGCGTTGGCCAACCCGGCACCCGACTACTTCGAGCCCGAGGACGGCATGTTCCTCGCGACCCTGCTGATCGTTCGCGATCTGGCGCGGTCCCGGGAGTACTACGAGCGGGTGTTCGGGGCGACCTGTGTCCACGAGAGCAGCCCGCTGATCATGAAGTTCTTCAACAGTTACATCATCATCAACGTCGAGGGCGGTCCGACGGACGACAAGCCGACGGTGCAGGCCAAGGCGCCGGCCGACTCCAACACCCTGAGCTGCGCGATGAACGTCCGGGTCCGGGACATTCGGAAACTCTACGAGGAGTGGAAGTCCCGGGGTGCGGACTTCCTCACCGAGCCCAAGGACCACGGAACGGAGATCCGCTGCTACCTGCGAGACCCGGACGGCTACCTGGTCGAGGTGGGTCAGGGTCTCTGACCCACGGGAGCTTCGTGATCCGCCACGACGACCTGGCCGCCTGTCGGCTGGACGAGGCGCTCTCCGTTACCGAGGTCAGTGAGTAGGGCAGCGGCAGCGCACGTGAGCTGCCTGCGAGCCTCCGTCGATGAAGCGGCGGGCTACAGTGACCTGCGATGACTCGAAGCCCCCGTGATCAGAGGAGTCGATGCTGACATGACGTCAGGGCGACCGGTGCCGACCCAGGACGAAGTGCTCGGGTACTTCGACACGCTGTCGAACTGGGGGCGATGGGGTGACGACGACGAACTCGGCACGCTCAACCACATCACCGACGACGTCCGGCTCGCCGCGGCGCGGGCTGTGCGGCACGGCAGGAGCGTGTCCTGCGCCTGGGAGGTCACCGCGCCGGGAGACATGGAACGGTCGACGACGACGTGCCCATGCACCGCCGACATGCCGGGTGCGGAGAACATGCCGCCCGCCTTCCACGCCGACAGGCGCTGGGGCTTCTCGTCCGAGCGGCTCGGCATCTCGTTCCACGGCAACACCCTCACCCACCTCGACTCGCCGTGCCACATCTACTGGGACGGCACCATGTACAACGGACGGTCGCACTCGTTCGTCGACCCCGCGACGGGCTCGGCGTGGGCGGCCGTCACGGCTGCCGCGAACGGAATCGTCACGCGTGGTGTCCTGCTCGACGTTGCGACTGCCCGTGGTGTGCCGTGGTTGGAGCCGGGTCAGGGGGTGTTCCCCGACGACCTCGAAGAGGCCGAGCGCCGCCAGGGCGTACGGGTACGACCCGGCGACGCGGTACTCCTGCGGACCGGCTACGGGCGCTTCCGGCACGAGAACGGTGCGGCCAGCGGTTTCACCCAGGCCGGCTGGCACGCGTCCTGCCTGCCGTGGCTGCACGAACGGGGGGTGGCGCTGATCGGCGCCGACACCCCACAGGACGTTCAACCGTCGGGGTACGACGACGTGTTGATGCCGGTCCACGCCGTGAGCCTCGTCGCGATGGGTCTGTGGATGCTCGACAACTGCGACCTGGAGGCCTGCGCGACGACGGCTGCCGAGCTTGGCCAGTGGGACTTCCAGCTGGCGGTCGCACCGGTGCGCTTCGTCGGCACGTCCGGCAGCCCGGTCAACCCGATCGCCACATTCTGACCCTTGCGGCACACCCGACGCGCCGAGGGCTCGCCACGACCGCGGTCACCAGTGCACGCTACGACCTGGTCCGCACCGCACCCGCCCGTCGGATCGACGAGATCGGTGCGATCGCACGCGGTGTACCCGCACCGGCCACCCGCGATCCAGTACAGCCGCTGAGCCACCGCGGCGGCGACGAACACGGCACACGCCAGCGCCCACGGTCTGGAGCAGGTCGGTACTTCAACGACGGCCATGGATAAACGATCGCCGGCTGCGGACCAGGTCTCCTCCCCGACAGAAGGGGAGGCGCTCCCTCCGCCGGGGACAGGCTGCCCGGGGTACGGACGTGGCGGCGCGGGACGCCATCGACGGTCGCCTCAAGGAATGCTCAAATTCGATCGACGCGAACCATTGAAGCCGCCCATCCGCATACGCTCACCGGACCGGTCCGCCGGCAATCACCCGTCGTAGGCAGAAGGAGGGGGAATGCGGCGATCACAGCGGCGCATCGCGCTACTCGCGCTGTCCACCCTGGTGGGTAGCATCCTCGTGACGACCGGCCCTGCGGGCGCGGATCCCACGGGGCTCGCAGCCGCCGCCAGCCGATCCCAGCCTGAGGATCGTGCAGCGGTACGCCTCGTGCACGTCAGGCTGACCGGTGCCGACATGCTGGACAAGGTGTCCGCGGCCGGCATCGACCTCGAACACGGCCTCCGGCGCGTGCCTGACGGCATCGAGGGCGAAGCGGTGGTGACCGCCGAGCAGATCACCGAACTCACGGCGATGGGCGTCGAGGTGCTCGGCGACGACGCGGGCTTCGCGTGGAGCGACGAGGCCGACGGTGGCCTTGGCATCGGCGCGGCCAGCGCGCGGGCCACCCAGCCGGCGAACCACGACGCGACGGTACGCGTCGTCCGCGCCGACTGGTTCACCACGAAGGGTCAGGGCTTCCTCTACGTCGAGGCGCGCACCACGGAGGGGCAGCAGGAGGACCCGATCGTCGGGATGCAGCTGGAGAACGACTCGGGGAAGGGCACGCCGTTCGGCTTCGCCCGGACGATGAGTCGGTTCGTCGACTCGGGGCAGTACATGTTCCACCGGAACCTGTTCAAGCTCGACGTACGCCCCGCCAAGATCAAGCTGACGAGTTCCACCGGTGGTGTCGCGACCGGCGTCGTCTCCAACTGGCTGGAGGGCGCCCCGCCGCCGCTGACGGCGAACCCGTCCTACAAGTCGGACTTCGTGGACGGCTACCGGCATCCGCAGCAGCTCTACAGCCGGGCCAGGGAGATTGCCCGGCAGTACCCGGACATCGCCGAGATCGTCTACCTGCCGAACCAGACGAACGGGTACCAACGCAAGGCGCAGGCCCAGATCGGCGGTACGGGGCAGTCGGCGGTCGTCGTCTCCTCGGCCGCCTGGGGTCACCAGGGCGGCAACGACATCACAGTGGACTTCGTGGACCGGCCGGACCCGGATCTCCCGCTGGCGGTGGAGGTCACCGGCACGGCGGTCCGTGTCCTGCTCGCCACGGACGCCTCGGGTGCGCCGAAGAGCACGGCAGTCGAGGTGGCCGAGGCGCTGCGGACCCGCTCTGCGGGGCTCATCGACCGGGCTCACCCGTACCGCGCCAACGAGGGCACCGGCGTCGTCGCTCCGACGGCTGGCCCGGTCGCGCTGACCGACTTCCTCGACCAGAAGCGCGTCGGAGCACCGGAGGGCGAGGTGCCGCGCGGGCCGGCGACGATCCCGGTCCTGCGGATCGGCAAGCACCGTGACGGCAAGAAGCCTGGTGTCCTCATCCAGGCGCAGGACCATGCCCGCGAGTGGGTGCCGGCGACGACCAGCCTGGAGTCGGCCGAACGTCTGGTGCACAACTACCGCTCCGACCGGGAGACGAAGAAGATCGTCGAGAACACCGACGTCTTCTTCATCCTGTCCAACAACCCCGACGGGGCGAACTACAGCTTCTACAACTTCGCCTCCCAGCGTAAGATGGCCCATCCGCGCCGGTTCGGGCTCGCCTGCCACCTGGGGGTGGTCACCGGGTTGCCCGCGATCGGCGTGGCGAAGACGCCGCTGGTCGGGGTGTGGGATCCGCCGTCCGCCGAGCGGGGTTCCTGGTCGTCGTTGCGCGACGGTGGTGAGGTCGTCGGGCGGGTGCTGCGGACCCGCGACGGGGTGAAGCCGGTCTTCGTCAGCGTCGGCCATCGGATGAGCCTGGAGAACGCGGCGGCGCGGGTGCTCGCGTTGACCCCGCGCTACCGGCTGCCGGAGACCACCCGCACCGCCGACCGGCTGTGCCGTGACGCCCTCGCCGAGGCGGAGCGCGCCCGCTGATTGGCTGGTCAGTCCAGCGTTCAGGAGGTCGGTGGGAGGGGCGGTAAACCGTAACGCCGCACACATGCGGGGCGCTCTATGACCGGTGGGACAGGTGGGCCGGTAGTAGCCTGGCCGGCGGACCCCACCCGGGGAGAACGGCGAGGTAATCATGACAGTGCGTCGACGCGTGGCACGGCTCGCGGCGGTCTGCGGTCTTGCGGGCGGCCTGGTGATGCTCGGTGCGTCACCGGCGCTGGCCGATCAGGACTCGGTCCGGGTGGGCGCGGCCAGCAGCTTCGCCGCCGGTGGTTCCGCGCAGGGGGTGAACGTCGCGGTGCGCAAGCGCACCGACGGGTGTGTCCTGCTGCGTACCGCGCTGGGCTTCAGCCTGCAGGGCCTCCAACCGAACCAGGTGGCGGTCGAGGTCAACGCGGGCGGGCGCTGGTTCCCGGTAGCCGTCACCGGCGGCACCGGCACCGTGTCGACAGCGCAGACGTCACCGTCGAAGCCGACGCTGTGCAAGGGCAAGGGCATCACGGTGCGCTACCGGGTGGCGTTCGCGGCGGGTTCGCCGGGTGGCCGTCTCGTGGTCACGGGCGTGGGCATCA
>NZ_JBEYSL010000249.1:0-9628 GCF_040642735.1 Micromonospora sp. NPDC047753
ACCAGCACGGCCGGGTCGCGTCCGCACTGAGACTGAACGGCCAGCAGCAGTGCGCTACGACGAGCGGGCCTGCGGTGGTGGGGGTGGGGTGGGGTGGGGTACGTCGGGGGGCGTAGGGGCGGTGCCGCTCGTGGACGCACGTCGAGCGGTGTCTGCGCGGGCAGAATGACGGCCATGCGGCGAGGCGGGCAGTGGCGGTGGCCGGAGGTGGCTGCGGATGCCGTGCTCGCCCTGGTGCTGCTCGGGTTCGGATTGCTCGCCACCGGTCTGGCCGGGGACAACCAGCCGGGGTCGAGGCCGGTGGACGCCCTGAGTCGGGTGCTGATCGCCGTCGCGGCGTTCGCCCTGCTGGTGCGGCGGCGTGCTCCGGTCGCCGTCCTCGCCGTGGTCACAGTGGCCACCTCGACGTACCTGCTGATCGGCTACCCGTACGGGCCGATCCTGGTCACGTTCCTCGTTGCGGTCTACACCGTGGCCGTGTGGCTGCCGGTGCGAACGGCGGCGCTCGCCACCGGCGGCGCGTTCGTTCTGTTGTTGGCGCACGTCTTCTTCGGGCGGGGGCCCGCGCCGGGTTGGACGGGAGTGCTGCCCGCGTCGGCCTGGGTGGTCGTACCGTTCGCGGTGGGGGTGGTGGTGCGGGTGAGCCGTGAGGCGACCGCGCGTACCCGTGCCGAAGAGGCCCGCAGCCGAGTTGAGCAGGCGCGACGGCAGGCCGACGAGGAGCGGCTGCGCATCGCGCAGGAGGTGCACGACGTGGTGGGGCACGGGCTGGCCGCGATCAGTATGCAGGCGGAGATCGCCCTGCACCTGCTGCCGAAGCGGCCGGAGCAGGCGGAGGTGGCCCTGACAGCGATCAGCCGGACCAGCCGCGAGGCGCTGGACGAGCTGCGGGTCACCCTGGGTGCGGTGCGGCGGGGCGCCGAGCGCGAGCCGGTACCCGGCCTGGCCCGGCTTCCAGCGCTGCGCGACCGGCTGGCCGGGGCGGGGCTCGCCGTCGAGGTACGCGTGGTCGGGGAGCCCAGGGAGGTGCCGGCCGCGGTCGACCTGGCCGCGTACCGGGTGGTGCAGGAGGCGTTGACAAACGTGCTGCGTCACGCGGGAGTGGCGAGCGCGGAGGTGACAGTGGACTACCGCGTCGACGAGGTGACCGTCGAGGTCACCGACCGGGGGGCAGGTGCCGACCGCGCCGGGACGGCTCCGGCCGACGGCGAGGGCGGCCACGGTCTGGCCGGCATGCGCGAGCGGGTCGCGGCGCTGGGCGGGCGGTTGACCACCGGGCCGCGCTCCGGGGGCGGGTTCCGGGTGTACGCCGGGCTGCCCGTGGAGCCGACCACGTGATCCGGGTGCTGATCGCCGACGACCAGGATCTGGTCCGGCTCGGGCTGCGTGCGCTGGTGGAGAGCGAGGACGACCTGGCGCTGGCCGGCGAGGCGTCCGACGGGCTGCGGGCGGTCGAGTTGGCTCGTCGGGAACGGCCGGACGTGGTGCTGATGGACATCCGGATGCCCGGCATCGATGGCATCGAGGCGACCCGCCGGATCGTCGCCGACCCCGACCTGACCAGCACGCGGGTGGTGGTGCTCACCACCTTCGAGCTGGACGAGTACGTCTTCGACGCGCTGCGGCACGGTGCGAGCGGGTTCCTCACCAAGGACACCAGACCGACTGAGCTGCTGCGCGCGATCCGGCTCGTCGCCGAGGGGGAGGCGCTGCTGTCGCCGTCGGTGACCCGTCGGGTGGTGCGGGAGTTCGCCACCCGGCCGTCCCGGGTGCTTCGTCCGCACCCGCGACTGGAGGCGCTGACCGATCGGGAGCGTCAGGTCGTCGGCCTGGTCGGTGAGGGCCTGAACAACGAGGAGATCGCCGCACGGTTGGTGGTCAGCCCGGCGACCGCGCGGACCCACGTCAGCAGGGCGATGGGCAAGCTGGGAGCCCGGGATCGGGCCCAGCTCGTCGTGTTCGCGTACCAGTCGGGGTTGGTGTCGGGGTGAGGCCCGGGCCGGGCGACAGCGGCCCTACGGCCGGGCGGTTACCCTAGCGGTGGCCGGACTCCGCAGTGCCGGCCGTGTTGTGCCCGCCGGAACACTGACAAACGGGATGTTCGCGTGTTTGACACCTTGAGTGACCGCCTGTCCGGGATCTTCACCAAGCTCCGCGGCAAGGGGCGGCTCACCGACGCCGACATCGACGCCACCGCGCGCGAGATCCGCCTCGCGCTGCTGGAGGCGGACGTCGCGCTGCCGGTGGTCAAGGGCTTCATCGCGGCCGTCAAGGAGCGGGCCCGCAGCTCCGAGGTCTCCCAGGCGCTGAACCCGGCTCAGCAGATCATCAAGATCGTCAACGAAGAGCTGATCACCGTGCTCGGCGGCGAGGGCCGGCGGCTCCAGTTCGCCAAGCAGCCGCCGACGGTGATCATGTTGGCCGGCCTCCAGGGTTCCGGTAAGACGACCCTCGCCGGCAAGCTGGCCCGCTGGCTGAAGGGCCAGGGGCATCAGCCGCTGCTCGTCGCCGCCGACCTCCAACGCCCCAACGCCGTCGGGCAGCTCCAGGTGCTCGGTGGCCGGGCCGGTGTCGAGGTGTACGCCCCGGAGCCCGGCAACGGCACCGGTGACCCGGTGCAGGTGGCCCGCGCGTCGATCGAGCACGCGAAGCGCGCCGCCCGCGACATCGTCATCGTCGACACCGCCGGCCGCCTCGGCATCGACGCCGAGATGATGCAGCAGGCCGCCGACATCCGTGACGCCGTCTCGCCGGACGAGGTCATCTTCGTCATCGACGCGATGGTCGGTCAGGACGCAGTCCGCACCGCCGAGGCGTTCCGCGACGGCGTCGGCATCACCGGTGTGGTGCTCTCCAAGCTCGACGGCGACGCCCGTGGTGGTGCCGCGCTGTCGGTCCGCGAGGTCACCGGGCAGCCGATCCTGTTCGCCTCCACCGGTGAGAAGCTGGAGGACTTCGACGTCTTCCACCCCGACCGGATGGCCAGCCGGATCCTCGGCATGGGCGACGTCCTCACTCTGATCGAGCAGGCCGAGCAGGCCTTCGACTCCGATCAGAAGGAGAAGATGACCGCCAAGCTGATGGGCGGTGAGCAGTTCACCCTTGACGACTTCCTCGACCAGCTCATCGCGGTGCGGCGGATGGGCCCGATCGCCAACGTGCTGGCAATGATGCCGGGCATGGGGCAGATGAAGGACCAGCTCGCCGATCTGGACGACAGTCACTTCGACCGGGTCACCGCGATCATCCGGTCGATGACCCCGGGCGAGCGGACCAACCCGAAGATCATCAACGGTTCCCGCCGGGCGCGCATCGCCAACGGGTCTGGCGTCACCGTGATGGACGTCAACCAGCTGCTCAACCGCTTCGCCGACGCGCAGAAGATGATGAAGCAGATGGGCGGCATGATGGGCCTGCCCGGCGGTGGCCGCCGCAAGGCGACCAAGTCGCCGAAGAACAAGCGCAAGGGCACCAAGGGTGGCGGTCGTCCGCGTACCGGCGCCGGCGCCGGGATGCCCGCCGGTTTCCCGGGCGGCATGCCGCAACTCCCGCCGGGGATGGACCCGAACGACCTCGCTGGCGGCCAGGGCCTGCCGCCCGGCTTCAAGCTTCCGAAGATCGACTTCAACAAGCTCGGCAAGGGCGGCGACAAGGGCCCGCGCTGACGTGTGTCGGTAACGGCGCGGGACGACCTGCTCGCCCCCGACGGGGAGTGATCGGGTAGGACTGTGCGCATGGCTCTTCATGTGCGCGGCGTTCTGCTCCCCGACGACGAGGTCCGGGATCTCTGGCTGGTCGGCGACCGGGTGACCTTCACCCCCGTACCCGATGCCCAGACCGTCGTCGACGGCGGCTTCGTGTTGCCGGGGCTGGTCGACGCTCACTGCCACATCGGCATCGCCCGAGGTGGCGCCCCGATCACCTCGCTCGACCAGGCCCGCGCGTTGGCCCACGTCGACCGGGACGCCGGGGTGCTGGCGATCCGGGATGCCGGCTCGCCGTACCCGTACCCCGAACTCGACGACGAGCCGGACCTGCCGCGACTGGCCCGCGCGGGCCAGCATGTCGCCCCGCCGAAGCGCTACCTGCGCGACATCGGCGTGGAGGTCGACGCGACCGAGGTGGCCGCCACTGTTGCCGCGCAGGCACGGGCCGGCAACGGCTGGGTCAAGCTGGTCGGCGACTGGATCGACCGTGGCGTCGGTGACCTGGCGCCGGCCTGGGACGCGGACACCCTCACCGCCGCCGTGCAGGCGGCGCACGACGCCGGGGTACGCGCCGCGGTGCACACCTTCTCCGAGTCGGCAGTCGAGATCATGGTGCGGGCCGGGGTGGACTCGGTGGAGCACGGCACCGGGCTCAGCCTCGACCTGATCGACGAGATGGCCCGTCAGGGCACCGCCCTGGTGCCCACGATGATCAACATCGCCACCTTCGGGGGCATCGCCGAGCAGGCGCGAGGCAAGTTTCCCGGGTACGCCGACCACATGCTCGCGTTGCGCGACGGCTTCCCCGAGGTGGTGCGTGCCGCGTACGAGGCTGGCGTGCCGATCTACGTGGGCACCGACGCCGGTGGCGGCATCGATCACGGGCTCGCCGCCGAGGAGATGCTGCTGCTGCACGAACGGGCCGGCATGGCACCCATCGACGTCCTCGCCGCCGCCTCCTGGGGCGCCCGCGCGTGGCTCGGCTTCGCCGGCCTGGTCGAAGGCGGCCTCGCCGACCTGACCGTCTACCCCGAAGACCCCCGCAGTGACCTGCGCGTCGTCCGTGCCCCGTCGCGTACGATCCTTCGCGGCCGCGTCATCCGCTGACCCCCCGCGAGCGCCACACCGCCCGGCCCCGGCCGAGCCGGCCGGGTCGCAGGATCGCGCTCGAACCAGGATGAAATGGCCTCCGCGTTGGAGGATGCCACTACATCCATGATCGGGCGCGATCTTGGCCGTGGTAGCGAGATCAGGCGGGCCCGAGAGGGATCCCCGCAGCATCGGGGATGTTGCTGCCTCTTGCGCACCTGAGGCCGCAACATCCGGGAAGTTGCGCGGGCGAGGGCTGCCTGACCGGCTCAGTTGCCGGACATGATCTCCCGCATCAGCTTGGCGGTCTCGGTCGGCGTCTTGCCGACCTTGACGCCGACGGCCTCCAGCGCGGCCTGCTTCGCCTCGGCGGTGCCGGCGGAGCCGGAGATGATCGCCCCGGCGTGACCCATGGTCTTGCCGGGCGGAGCGGTGAAGCCGGCGATGTAGCCGACCACCGGCTTGGTGACGTTGGCCTTGATGAACTCGGCGGCCCGCTCCTCGGCGTCGCCACCGATCTCACCGATCATGACGATGGCGTCGGTCTCCGGGTCGGCCTCGAACGCCGCGAGGGCGTCGATGTGGGTGGTCCCGATGATCGGGTCACCGCCGATGCCGACGCAGGTGGAGAAACCGATGTCGCGCAGCTCGTACATCATCTGGTAGGTCAGCGTGCCGCTCTTGCTGACCAGACCGATCCGGCCGGAGCCGGTGATGTCGGCCGGGATGATGCCGGCGTTGGACGCGCCCGGCGAGGCGATGCCCGGGCAGTTCGGCCCGATGATCCGGGTCCGCTCGCCCTGCGAGACGTTGTACGCCCAGAACGACGCGGTGTCGTGCACCGGGACGCCCTCGGTGATCACCACGGCCAGGTCGATCGCGGCGTCGATCGCCTCGACCACGGCGGCCTTGGTGAACTGCGGCGGCACGAAGATGACAGTGACGTCGGCCCCGGTCTGCGCCATCGCGTCCGCGACGGACGCGAAGACCGGCAGCTCGGTGCCGTCGAAGTCGACAGTCTGGCCCGCCTTGCGCGGGTTGACGCCACCGACGACGTTGGTACCGGCGGCCAGCATCCGCCGGGTGTGCTTGGAACCCTCGGAACCGGTCATCCCCTGGACGATGACCTTCGAGTCCTTGGTCAGCCAGATAGCCATGATCAGACCCCCGCAGCTGCCAGCTCGGCGGCCCGCTCGGCCGCGCCGTCCATGGTGTCCACCCGCTGCACGAGCGGGTTGTTCGCGCTGTCCAGGATCGCCCGGCCAGCCTCGGCGTTGTTGCCGTCGAGACGGACGACGAGCGGCTTGGTGACCTGCTCGCCGCGCTGCTCCAGCAGGGCCAGCGCCTGGATGATGCCGTTGGCGACCTCGTCGCAGGCGGTGATGCCGCCGAAGACGTTGACGAAGACGCTCTTCACGGCCGGGTCGGAGAGCACGATCTCCAGCCCGTTCGCCATCACCGCGGCGCTCGCGCCGCCGCCGATGTCGAGGAAGTTGGCGGGCTTGACGTTGCCGTGCCGCTCACCGGCGTACGCGACCACGTCGAGGGTCGACATGACCAGACCCGCGCCGTTGCCGATGATGCCGACCTCGCCGTCGAGCTTGACGTAGTTGAGGTCCTTGGCCTTGGCGGCCTGCTCCAGCGGGTCCACAGCGGCCTGGTCGACGAGCGCCTCGTGGTCCGGGTGCCGGAACGCCGCGTTCTCGTCCAGGCTGATCTTGGCGTCGAGCAGCAGCATCCGGCCGTCGCCGTTCTTGGCGAGCGGGTTGACCTCGACCAGGGTGGCGTCCTCGGCGACGAACGCCTGCCACAGGCCGACGGCGATCTCGACCACCTGGTCGGCGACCTCGGCCGGGAAGCCGGCGGCGGTCACGATCTCGCGGGCCTTGGCCTCGTCCACGCCCTTGACGGCGTCGATCGGGGCCTTCACGACCTTGTCGGGGGTCTCGGCGGCGACCTGCTCGATGTCCATGCCGCCGGCGACGCTGGCGATGCAGAGGAAGGTGCGGTTCGCCCGGTCGAGCAGGTACGAGAAGTAGTACTCCTCGGCCACGTCCGCGGTCACCGTGATCATGACCTTGTGGACGGTGTGACCCTTGATGTCCATGCCGAGGATGTCGGTGGCCCGAGCCACCGCCTCATCCGGGCCCTCGGCCAGCTTGACGCCGCCGGCCTTACCTCGGCCGCCGACCTTTACCTGCGCCTTGACGACCACACGGCCGCCAAGGCGTTCGGCGATCGCGCGGGCCTCTTCCGGGGTAGTGGCGACGCCGCCGGCCAGCACGGGCAAGCCGTGCCGCTCGAACAGGTCCCGCCCCTGGTACTCGTACAGGTCCACGATTGCGCGTCCCGTCCCGTCTCCGCGGCGCGCCGTCGCGCCGCCACCAGCGTTCAGAAAACAGCTTGACGCCTGTCATCAGTTGAAACAGGCCATTGGCCGCAGCCTAGCGAGGTCGGCACCACCGGCAACCGAGCGGGTGCACGGTGTGCGGTAATGCACAACCGAACATCAGGTGTGGCCGGTTTCCTGCCACAACTCCGGTGGCATCCACCGTCCGGGCGATGTTGTCCGGCTTGCGTAACCCTGCCGTGGGGGCGTCGTTGAGTCAGATGTCGGAGCGCTGAACAGCGCAAAGACGGGATACGGCCGATGCCCTGTCGGTCGAGGGGTGGCGGCGGGGCATCGTGCATAGAGGGGCCGGACGTGTGAGGGGTGCGTCCGGCCCCTCCCCCGTGCCCAAAATCGGCGGGGCAGCAGTTCGGCGTTCCTCAGGAAACCGGCTGGGCCACGTTCTCGCGGACCCACTCGACAATCGCCTGGGTGGTAGCGCCCGGTGTGAAGATCTTCGCGACGCCCAGCTTCTCCAACTCGGGGATGTCGCCGTTCGGAATGATGCCGCCACCGAACACGACGATGTCGCGTGCGTCCCGCTCACCGAGCAGTTCCAGCACCCGCCGGAAGAGCGTCATGTGCGCGCCGGAGAGCACTGACAGGCCGACCGCGTCGGCGTCCTCCTGGATGGCGGTCTCCACGATCTGCTCGGGAGTCTGGTGCAGGCCGGTGTAGACGACCTCCATCCCGGCGTCCCGCAGGGCGCGCGCGACGACCTTCGCGCCCCGATCGTGGCCGTCCAGGCCGGGCTTCGCGACGACGACCCGAATCCGAGAGCTCATCAACGCACACCTTTCACCGGCTTGACCGCCTTCACCTTAACGAACGGTAACCCGGCGGGCCCGGCCCGGGAAATCCGGGCTCCGTCACCGGCCGTTACCCGACGCATCCACCGCGCAACCCGGAGGTGGCCGACCCGGCTTCGCCAGAGCCACGCCGCTGGCAGGGCCGGGACACCATCCCGGCACCGTCCGGAGTCAAGCCGGACGACTCCGCCGGAACGGTCACGCTCGGCGACGAACGGGCAGCGACAGGGGCACCGTTCAGCGGCGCGATGCATGACAATCATGGACGCAAACGGACAGATCGACACGCCAATTTTTCGGTCTAGCTTGTGACTCGCCTGGCGGTTGGCTAACGTGTCCACGGTTGTCATCAGGTCCATGGACGGGTGACGACGCGGTCAGCGGACGTCTCACTGGAGTCTCAGGGGACACCCACCGGCCGCTTCGGAACCCCGACAACGGAGGGTGTGCGTGCGCCAGCGCCTGTCGTCTGAGCCCGATCGATATCGCGGTCGCCGCCGCGTACCCACCCCACCCCGCAGCCGTTACGCCGCTGTCGTCACCACCGCGTTCGTCGGTGCCGGCATCGTGGCCCTCGGCGCGAGCGCCCTGCCGGACGCCAAGGACGTCAGCCCGACGGTCCTCGACGAGCTCAAGCAGGCGTCGGTCACCAGCCAGGACGCAGCGGCCCGTGCGGACAACGCCGACCGCGCCTCCCGGGACAGCCGCAGCAAGGACAGCGCCGAGCAAGAGGTCTGGCTGCTGCCGCTGCAGGGCTACGACTTCAACTCCCCGTACGGCGTCCGCTGGGGCAAGATGCACACCGGCGTGGACCTGGTCGCCCCCGAGGGCACGCCCTACGTGGCGATCCACGACGGGCTGGTCACCAAGGCCGGCTGGTTCGGTGGGTACGGCAACGCCGTGATCGTCCAGCACGCCGACGGCAGTGAGGCCATCTACGGCCACTCCTCCGCGGTCAGCGTCAAGGAAGGCCAGCAGGTCAAGGCGGGCGACCAGCTCGGCCTCGTGGGCCAGACCGGCCACGCGTACGGCACGCACCTGCACCTGGAGATCCATGTCAAGGGGCAGCCGGAAGACCCGGTGCCGTTCCTCCAGGAGCGCGGAGTGGACATCAAGCTGCAAGTCGAGGCAATCTACAGCGAGGTAGCCGCCTCCTGACGGCGCGTAACGACCGTTGACCGCCCGGATCTGTCGATCCGGGCGGTTTTTCGTCACCCGGTCCTGGCGGATGTATCCCGGGTCACAGTGCCGGATGTGACCGACGGCACCCGCCAACATGATCACTTTTCCGGATGTAGCGCCGCACAGCGGGTCATATCCGGCAGCCGACCATCCGCTCTCCGCACGAGGGTTCGGTCCCCCCGCCTGCCCCACCTCGGCCCGACACCAGTATTTCGAGGTCAAGTGCCCCTCGACTGTGAAGGTCCGCCGTGCAGGAAGACAGCCCCGTCCAGAACGAGAACACCCCCGACACCGACCAGACCGCGCCGTCGCAGCGCACCGGCCGACGCAACCGCCTCATCGTGCTCGCGGCCGCCGCCCTGGTAGCCCTCGGCGCTACCTCGGCGGCCCGTTCTCGCCCCGCTCCAAGAAGGCGCTGGAGCTGTCCCTGCGGGAGGCCCTGCGACTGCGAC
>NZ_JBEYSL010000250.1:0-9621 GCF_040642735.1 Micromonospora sp. NPDC047753
CCCGCGTTGTCGGCGGAGACGTACCGGCTGTTCACAGTGGCCCGCAGGCTCACCGTGCCGTCGGAGTTGCGGACCAGCTGGAACGTCTCCCAGGCTCAGCTCCATGGCACCATAGTGGCACCATT
Source organism: Micromonospora sp. NPDC047753 (assembly GCF_040642735.1). Classification (NCBI taxonomy): domain Bacteria; kingdom Bacillati; phylum Actinomycetota; class Actinomycetes; order Micromonosporales; family Micromonosporaceae; genus Micromonospora; species Micromonospora sp. NPDC047753. The sequence goes on from NZ_JBEYSL010000250.1 coordinate 126, forward strand.
TTGGCTCAGAGCGCAACGGTCATGGCTCAGAAAGATGCCACGAACTGGCACCGCCGGGGGTCAGTCAAGTCTCAGAGGTCGCCGAAAAGCCTCCGGACCAGGTGATTCGCGTCCTCCTGGCTCAACCCGGAGGCGACCAGGAGGTCACTGACGGTCGTCCGGACCTGCGCCACCACCACCGCGCCGGAGAAGCCCACACCGTCCCGATAGGCGTGCCCGGCAGTCCGGACCGCCCGCAGCGCCTGCTCGCGAGCCCGGTTCGGCTCGGCGCCGGCGGCGAACTGCCGCTTCAGCAGGCGGACCGCCTCGGCGAGATCCGCCACCGCCGTCGGCAACGACTCCGGTACCGGTTCGCCGTCCTCGATGAGCGTCACCGATCGTCGGATCAGGGTGCCGCTGTTGCGCATCGCCCGGTCGATCGGCTCCGCGGCCTGCGCGTAGCGGCCCACCGGCCCGCGCCGTTGATGCCAGTACACCGGCGACAGGGTGCTCGCCTCCCGGGCGCCCTGGGTCGCCTCGACGAACGCCTTCAACCGGCCCGCGCTCTGCCGCAGCTCACCCCGGGCGGTACGGGCCCGAGCGGCATCCCGCTCGGTCAGCGCCTCGGCCGTGGCGTCGAGCTGGGCCGCGAGGAGGTCCAACGCCGGCCGCGCGGCCCGGTTGAGCACCCGCAGCGGGTTCAGCGGCAGCAACACGGCGGTGACCAGCAGCGCCACCCCTCCCCCAACGAGCGCGTCCACGAACCGGGGGATCTCCAGATCCCGGACGGTCGGGCTGAGCGTGGCGATGAGCACCGCCGTCGCCCCCGCCTGGATCACCACCGCCGCGCTACCCGCGAGGAAGAGCGCGACGACGATCGCCAGCAGAACGATCAGGGCGAGCTGCCACCAACCGGTGCCGATCACCACAAGGAGCAGGTCGCCGATCAGCACGCCGACGGTGACCCCGATGATCAGCTCGACGGTGCGACGCAACCGCTGGCCGACCGACGCGGCGAGCGTCGAGACGGCGGAGATCGGCGCGAAGACCGGCTGCGACACCTGCAGCAGCGAGTGCGCCACGAACCAGGACAGCCCGGCGGCCAAGCCGGCCTGCACGGCGAGGCCGCCGATGGTGCGTACCCGGTTGACCCGCTCGCGTAGGGCGGCCACCACGCGGTCCAGGAGCCGGACGACGGTCGAAGGGCCCACGTCCGCTCCGCGCCGACCGGCAGCGACCATGGCGGCACCTACCCCGCCACGACCGGCTCAATCCTCGCCCGGCACGGCCCGGCCGTCCTCAGCGTGAGGCGAGCGTCTTCTCGGCGTACGCCCAGAGCCGGTCGGCCGCGGCCGGGTCCAGCGCGTGGGCGGCGACTCCGCCGGTGGCGTCGGGACCACCCGGAATGACCTCGGCCTCCTGGTTGTCGTCGAAGTACCGACCGCCGACCCCGTCGAGCAGGGGTGAGCCGGCGAGCAGCGCTGTTGTCGACGCGCCCTGGTCGGGCTTCTTGTAGTACTCCGCCTCGACGAGGTTGCCCGCCTCGTCCATCGCGCCCATCGCCCGCATCGTGTCGTCGTCGATGTGGCGCTGGAGGTTGGTGAAGATGTACCCGGGGTTGAGGGCGTTCGCGGTGATCCCGTCGGCCGCCCACTGGCGGGTGATTCCCACAGCGAGCAGGACCTCCGCGGTCTTCGACTGACCGTAGGCCGACCACGGGTCGTACGGGCGCCGCTCGAACTGCGGGTCGTCGAAGTCGAACGGCGCGGCAAGGTGCGCACCGGAGCTGACCATCACGACCCGTGCCGCCTCGGCGGCACGCAGACTGTCGTGCAGCCCTCGGGCCAGCGCGAAGTGGCCGAGGTGGTTCGTCGCGAGCTGGAGTTCCCAGCCCACGGCGGTCAGCTGGCGGGTCGGGATCGCCATGATTCCGGCGTTGGCCACCAGCACGTCGAGCGGGCCCTGCCAGGCCGCCACGAAGGCGTCGACCGACGCCAGGTCGGAAAGATCGAGGGCGGACGACCGGACCGTGCCCACCGTGGCATCGGTGGCGAACTCCTCGGCGAGCCGGTCGGCCGCCCGAGGATTCCGGGTCGCGATGGTGACCTCGGCGCCGGCTCCGGCCAACGCGCGCACCGTCTCCACACCGATGCCGGACGCGCCCCCGGTGACGATCATCCGGCGTCCGGTGAGGTCGACACCGTGGAGGACCTCGGCGGCCGTGGTGCGCGCGTTGAACGGGGTGGCGAGGCGTGGATTCGCTGTCATGACACCCAGGCTACGAACGCTAGGTTCGGACTGCCTATAGTCTGGAGTCCGTCATACTTTCGTGAGCGTCCAGATGAGGTGGGGATGGATCCGCTGGAGGATGTCCTGGCCCTGCTCGGCGCGACGAGCCACGTCTCCGCCGGTCTGGTCGGAGGCGGACCCTGGGCCGTCGGTTTCGACCCCCCGGCCGGGGTCAAGTTCAACGCCGTCCGGCGGGGCCGATGTTCACTGCGGGTCGACGGCCACGCCGAGCCGATCGATCTCGGTGCGGGCGACTGCTTCCTGCTGACCCGACCGGCGGCCTACACCCTCTTCAGCGATCCCGAGGTGCCGGTCCAGCCCGCGCATCCCATTTTCGCCGCCGCCACCGACGGTGTGGCGCACGCCGGCGACGGTGACGACGTGTTCCTCATCGGCGGCGCTTTCACCCTTGGCGGGCGGGCACGCAGCCTTCTGCTGGACAACCTTCCGCCGGTCATCCACGTGCCTGCCGACACCCCGGAGGCCGGGACCGTCCAGTGGGCCCTCGGCGAGATCGACGCGGAACTGCGATCCACGCGACTCGGCTCCCACCTCGTCGCCGAGCATCTGGCGCTCGTCCTGCTGATCCGGATCCTTCGGCTGCACCTGGCCCGTGACGAGCGGCCCGGCTCCGGGTGGCTGGCCGGTCTCACCGACCCGGTGGTCGCTCCCGCGCTACGTGCGATGCACGAGCGACCCGCGCACCCGTGGACGGTGGACGAGGTGGCCCGGGCGGCGACCGTCTCCCGGTCGACGCTGGCGGCCCGCTTCAAGAAGGTCGTCGGGGTGGGCCCGCTGGAGTACCTGACCGGGTGGCGGATAGAGCTCGCGGCCGACCGCATCCGGCGCAGCTCCGACACCGTGGCCACCATCGCCCAGGCCGTCGGGTACGGCTCGGAGAGCGCGTTGAGCGTGGCCTTCAAGCGCACCACCGGCCTCTCGCCGCGCGCCTACCGCACCGAGTTGGCGAACACCGCCCGGACGGACGCACCCGAGCCGACGGTGACCGCCGGTCGGGCCCTGCCGGGGCGGTAGCACCCCGCCGGCTGAGATTGAGGGCGTCCGGATGGGGTAGACCCGGCTCTGCCGTCACCGGCGACCCGGCGCGTGGCGGCGGCGCCGGATCACGGACAAGGGCTGCGAGACGCCTCGGGGGGACGTCGGATGGATCAACGCGGTTGAGTGGCACGGACGACTCCGGTGACGTCGTGGAACTACGGGTGCACGGAGTCTCCGGCGCGAGCGCCGCGCAGGTGCTGGACCTGCAACAGACCGCGCAGGTCGCCGGTGACCGCAGTGGCGGGTTCTACCGGCCGCGCCCCCGGTACTCGGAGAGCACCGGCGAGCACGGGGTGACGCTTGAGGCGTACCGCTGGGGTGACCTGCCCTCCGGGACCGTGGCCCGCACCCTGGCGGTGGTCTTCCTGCTCCCCTTCATGCTGGTCAACGTCGCGATCTGGATGCGCCCGGCGAACCCCCGTTCCGAGGCGGTGGTCAAGTCCCTCTGCCGGGTGCTGGCGCTCACGCTCACCGTGCTGTACGTGCTCGCCATCGTCGGCGTCGCCCTGGATCTCGTCGGCTGGAAGTGCCTGGCCTCCCCCGACTGTCTGGCCGGACGCAGTTGGTTGTCCTGGTTGGGTGGACGGCCGGTCGGACTGCGGCTGGCGGTGCTCGCGCTCGTCCCGGCCGCCGCGATCGGCCTGATCTGGCGGGTCAGTTGCCGGCCGGGCCGGACGTTCGAGGCGTTTCGCGAACCCGATCAGGGCACCTCCGCTCCTCGGCTCGGCACCGTGGGCCAGTGGGACGCCGAGCCGTTGGTGGGCCGGTTGCGGGCCATCCATGTCACGGCGGCCTTCGCGACGCTGGACCTCGCCCTGCTCCTGGCCCGCGCCGCGAGTGACGCTTCGGCGGCCACTATCGCGCTGACGGCGATCATGGGGGTGATCCTGACCGGCTGCGTGGCGCTGCTCTGCACACCGCCGCTGATGGACAGGGCCCCCGGCGACAAGCGGCTCGACCGGGTCACCCGTACCCTCCGGACCGCTGCCATCCTCCTGACCGTCGCCGTCGTGACGCATGTGCTGACCAGTCCGCAACCCTGGCCGGAGGAGCAGGCGCTCCCCGGCTACGACCCGACCCTGGCCGGTCTGTTCGTGTCCCAGACGACGCTGTTGGTCGCCCTGGGCGTGGTGCTGCTCTGGCACCGGCGCCGGGAGCACGGCGCCACCCCGCTGTTCGGGCTGGGCGCTCTCGTGGTCGCGGCCACCGGGATCAGCATGGCGGTGGCGTACTCCGCCGAACTGGTCTACCGGGTGGCGGACTACCTGGACCGCGACGTGTCGACCGGCGCGGGCATCGCCTCCGGTCCGCCCCGGGCCTACACCTGGGCCATCTTCGGCTTCTTCCGCGCCCTGCTGGTCACGGTGATCGCCACTGGCCTCGTCGTCCTGATCTCCCGCCGGGGTCGACGCCGGGCCGGGGCGGCGATAGTCGCACGCGACTTCCCGGACCCGCCGCCCGAGGCAGGACGCCGACTACGGCAGGTCCGAGACGCGATAGCCCGGGCTCGTTTCACCGAGAAGCTGCTGCCGCTGGCCGTGCTCTACGGCTGTCTCGCCGGGCTCGCCACTGCCACCACCACCGTCGGCCTGTTGGGGCAGTTCCCGGGCGACCTCATCGAACAGACCCTGGGGCTGCCGGCCGACGCGGTCACGTTCGGCATCGCGGTTGGTAGCTGGACGATCGCGGCCATCATCCTCGGCCTGATCATCGGGGGCATCTTCGCGTACCGGACCGAGCCGTACCGCCGGTACATCGGTGTGCTCTGGGACCTCGGCACCTTCTGGCCCCGGGCCGCCCACCCGTTCTCACCGCCCTGCTACTCGGAGCGGGCCGTGCCGGAACTGGCCCGCCGGATCACCTACCTCGTCGAACGCGGCGACGCGGTGCTGCTCACCGGGCACAGCCACGGCTCGGTCCTGCTCGCCGCCACGGTGCTCCAACTGCCGCCGCAGATCGGCGACCGGGTCGCCCTGCTCACCCACGGATCACCGCTGCGCCGCCTCTACGCGCGGCTCTTTCCCGCCTACGTCGACGACGCGGCACTGCACGAGATCGGCCGCCGGGTGGGTTGGCGGTGGGTGAACCTGTGGCGCGACACCGACCCGATCGGCGGCTGGATCTTCTCCCCGCGTACCTCACCCGCGGCGGCCACCACCGACGACCCGGCTACCAGTGTGGATCGCCGACAGCGTGATCCCGTCGACGTGGTGGCGCCCCCCGGAGACAGCGTCGCCCCACCCATCCACGGGCACTGGCCGGGCGAGTCCGACGAGCCGTTCATCGAGGCGGTACAGGAGTTGGTGCGGCGCCTCGATCGGCGGGGCGACCCGCCCGGGCCGTCGAGGTAGCGGGCCGGCTCAGTTTCCCCGGCCCGCCCGCGTACGCCAGTCGTCCAGAGCGGTGCCGGCGAGGCGGGCGCCGTCGGCCGGGACGAGTGAGCGTTCGCCCAGCTTGGCGCCGAAGTACCGGGCGTCGGGGTCGGCCACCACCGAACGACGGTCCTGCTGGTCGGCGAGGAGGGTTCGGCCCAGTTCGTCGAGGCGGAACTGCTCCGGGCCGGCGACCTCGACCACGGAGTTCGTCGGCGCGCCGAGCGCGACCTCGGCGACCGCGGCAGCGACGTCGTCAGCGGCCATCGGCTGAATGAGCACCGGCGCGAGGTGCACGGTGTCGCCGTCCGTGGCGGTGTCGATGATGCCCTTGAGGAACTCGAAGAACTGGGTGGCGTGCACCACCGAGTACGGGAGGCCGGACGCGACGATGAGCTTCTCCTGGGCGACCTTCGCGCGCATGTACCCGCTGTCCGGGATCCGGTCGCACCCCACGATGGAGAGCGCCACGTAGTGGTTCACCCCGGCGTCGGACGCGGCGGCGAGGAGCGTCCGGGTCGAGGTCTCGAAGAATTCCAGTACGGCGGTGTTCTCGAACGACGGCGAGTTCGACACGTCGACGACGACCTCGGCGCCGGTGAGCGCGTCGGCCACCCCTTCGCCGGTCAGGGTGTTGACGCCCGTCTTCGGCGATGCCGGCACCACCTCGTGGCCCTGGGCGCCGAGGCGCTCCACGAGCTTGGAACCGATGAGGCCGCTGCCCCCGATGACGACGATCTTCATTGTCGTACCACGTCCTGTCTGCACTGGGTCGGATCGTGCTGCCAACCAGTAAGACGGAAAGCGTGCGCGGATGCAGGACAATCGCCGGAGAAGCGTTCGACGGAGATCAGGAGGTCGACGTGGCCACGGTGTCCCACCCGGTGTTCGCCCGGGTGTACGAGCGACTCAGCGTCGCCATGGAGCGCGCCGGCACCGCGGCGTTCCGGCGGGAGCTGGTCGCCGGCCTGTCCGGCCGGGTGATCGAGATCGGTGCGGGCAACGGGCTGATGTTCGCCCACTACCCGCCGGGGGTGACCCAGGTCTACGCGGTCGAACCGGAGCGACGTCTGCGTGCCGCCGCCGAGCGCGCCGCGTCGACCGCGCCGGTCCCGGTGACCGTCGTCGACGGTCTGGCCGAGGCGCTGCCCGCAGGGGACGGCGAGTTCGACGCGGCGGTGGTCGCGTTGGTGTTGTGCACGGTGCTCGATCAGGCGAGCGCGTTGGCCGAGATCAGCCGGGTGCTGCGCCCCGGAGGCGAGGTGCGGTTCTTCGAGCACGTGGCCGCCGAGGGTGCCGGTGGTCTGTACCGCGCCCAACGACTCCTCGACGCCACGCTGTGGCCGAAGCTGTTCGCCGGCTGCCACACCAACCGCGACACCGTCGCCGCCATCGGCGCGGCCGGCTTCGAGGTGCAGCAGCTGCGCAGGTTCCGTTTCCCGGCCACCAGCAACAGCCCCTCCTCCCCCTGCGTCCTCGGCCGCGCGCTCAGGCCGGCCTGACACCGCCGTCGATCGCACCGCTCACCGGCGGGGCAGCCCGGCCAGCCAGACCTCCAGCTCCGCCGGCGAGCGCAGCAACACCACGGGCGGCGCGGACGGGTCGGCCTGCCAGGCCCGCATCCGCCGTCGGGCCCGGCCGAACGCGGTGACGTGCCACACCAGGATCGAGTCCGAGGACAGCACACTGCTCAGCGACTCGCGGTTGCCGTTGCAGATCACCTCGCCGGTTACCACCCGGCGGACGGTGCGGCGGAGCAACCGCCCGAACGACAGCCACCGTGGATAGTCAAGGCCGACGACCAGATCGGCGCGGGCCATCGGGACGTCCCGCCAACCGTGGTACGCCCCGTCGATGATCCAGCGGTCCCGTCGGCAGATCTCCTCGATCCGGCTGCGTTGCTGGGCGACCGGCACCTCGACCCAGCCCGGTTGCCAGAGCTGGTCGTCGACCGGATACCAGGGCAGTCCGAGGTGTTCGGCCAATCGCGCCGCGAGGGTGGACTTGCCGGAGCCGTACACCCCGTAGACCAGGATGCGACGCGGTGCGCTCATCGCGGCAGCGTACGTCGTGAGGAAAAATCAGTTGTCGTGCCTGGCGCGCCTCGATCAGAGTGACGTCCATGACGTACTGACGGACTCCACCCCTGCTCCGCGCCACCGGTGATGCCTCCCGGGGGCCGTGACGCCGTCCGCTTTTCACGTTGGCAGCCAGAGATGAGCCTCCTTGTCCCAGCACCACCTCCCTCGGGAGCCCCTGCCCCCGTCCGCCCCGGCCACCGTCACGGTGTTCGCCTCTCCCGCGAGTTGGATCGAGTCCGATGCGCTCGCACAGTGCCAGCAGGTCGCCGCCCTGGACGGCATGCGGCACGTCGCCGCGATGCCGGACCTGCACCCCGGCAAGGGTGCGCCCATCGGCGCGGCCATGGCGTCGACAGTGCTGTACCCGTTCCTGGTGGGCTCCGACATCGGCTGCGGCATCGCCGTGTTTCCGATCAAGCTCAAGCGGGCCGTACCGGAACGGCTCGCCGCCCGGTTCCCCGACCTCGACCAGGCGCTCGACCCGGTACGCGACGCCGACGACCCCGCTTGGGCCGCCGTCGACAGTGACGTTCCAGCCGGCCATTTCGACGGCCTCGGGACGGTGGGCCGGGGCAACCACTTCGTGGAGTTGGCTCGCGTCGACACCGTTCTCGACGTACGGCACGCGGGCCGGCTCGGGCTCGACGCCGGCGATCTCGTGCTGATCGTGCACAGCGGGTCCCGTGGTCTGGGCGAGCGGATCCTGCGGGCGCACACCGAGGTCCACGGCGCCGGGGCGGCCCCCGACCCCGCCGCCTACCTGGGCAGGCACGACGACGCCGTGCGCTGGGGTTCGCTCAACCGCCGGGTGCTGGCCGCCCGGGTGGCGCACGCGTTGGGGGCCGAGCCCACCGCGCCGATCGTCGATGAGTGCCACAACCTGGTCGAGGTCCGGGACGGGGTCTACCTGCACCGCAAGGGCGCGGCGCCGGGTGACGGTCGCGACGTCCTGATCGCCGGTACCCGGGGAACGGCGTCCTACCTGGTGGCCGCGCACGCCGGGCCGGAGGCCAACCATTCGGTGGCCCACGGCGCCGGCCGCAAGATGTCGCGCGCCGACGCCCTGCGGCGGGGCCGGGCCAAGCACACGGTCGAGGAGCTACGCCGTACCCCGGTGGGTTCGCTGGTGGTGTGCGGTGACCGGCAACTGCTCTTCGAGGAGGCGCCCACGGCGTACAAGCGCATCGAGCAGGTGATCGCCGACCTGGTCGAACACCGGCTGGCCACCCCGGTGGTCAGCACGACGCCAGTGGTCACCTACAAGACGCCTGACCTGGGGTCCGCCGCACGCCCGCAGCGGCGGGGCCACCGTGGCCGACGAGGCCGCTCATGACCGCGTTCCTGCTGTTGTCGGCCGGACGTGGGCCGCAGGAGTGCGCCTGGGCACTGAGTCAACTGCTGCACCGGTTGCGCGACGAGGGCGTCCGCCGTGGTCTGACGATCCAGCAGGTCGAGGCGGTGCCCGGTGACCGCGCCGGCACCCACCGGTCCGTGCTAATCCGGATCTCCGGCGTGGACGCCGAGGCGTTCGCGGCCTCGTGGACCGGGACGCTGTGCTGGCAGGCCCCCAGCCCGTACCGCTCGGGCGTCGGCCGGAAGAACTGGTACGTCACCGCCCAGCCGCCCGAACGCGACGCTCGGCCGACGACGTTTCGCGAGGCGGACGTCGACATCGTCGCCTGCCGCACCGGCGGGCCGGGGGGTCAGCACCGGAAC
>NZ_JBEYSL010000251.1:0-9618 GCF_040642735.1 Micromonospora sp. NPDC047753
GACCGGGTGCGCTGGCAGCTCGACGGATGGCTCTCCGGCAGCAACGGCCGCGCCGGTGCGCCGATCTTGCACTTTCTGTCGCGACACAAACGGCATTCCACCTGTATCGACAACCGAAAGTGCAAGATCGGCGGCGCGAGGAGGTCGTCAGTCGGCGAGCGCGCCGGCTGCTCGGCCCTCCTGCAGGGTCAGGTTGCGGCCGTTGGCCGGGTCGAACAGGTGGATCTTCTCCAGGTTGAACCAGACCCGGCGGGACTGGCCCTCGGCGACCGGGGACTCCGCGGACAGGCGGGTGACCAGATTGCCTCCCGCGCCGGCGAAGTCGGCGGCGCCGGCGTCGGCGGCCAACTCCTCCAACTCGGCGGCGGTGGCCTTCTCCCCCTCGACGGTGAAGTAGACGTACTTGTCCGAGCCCATCGATTCGACGATGTCCACCGGCGCCTCGAACTCCATACCCCGCCGGCGGGTGTCGTCGTCGACCAGTTCGGCGTCCTCGAAGTGCTCGGGCCGGATGCCGAGGATCAGCTCGCGGGGCGCGTCGGCCGCCTCCAACTCGCGGCGGATCCGGTCACCGATCGGCACGGTGCCCAGCGCGGTGTGCAGCTCGCCGTCCTGCACGGCGGCGTGCAGGAAGTTCATCGACGGCGAGCCGATGAAGCCGGCCACGAAGAGGTTCTTCGGGTGGTCGTACAGCTCCTGCGGCGGCCCGACCTGCTGCACCGCGCCCCCACGCATGATCACCACGCGGTCGCCGAGGGTCATCGCCTCGGTCTGGTCGTGGGTGACGTAGACGGTGGTGGTGCCGAGCTGCTTCTGCAGGCGGGACACCACTGTGCGCATCTGCACCCGCAGCTTGGCGTCGAGGTTGGACAACGGCTCGTCCATCAGGAACGCCTTCGGCTGGCGGACAATCGCCCGGCCCATCGCCACCCGCTGACGCTGGCCACCGGAGAGGTTGGCCGGCTTGCGGTCCAGCAGCGAGGTCAGCTCCAGCACCTTCGCCGCCTCGTCGACCTTGCGGTCGATGGTTTCCTTGTCGAGCTTCGCCAGTCGCAGCGGGAACGCCATGTTCTCCCGCACCGTCATGTTCGGGTACAGCGCGTACGACTGGAACACCATGGCGATGTCCCGGTCCCGGGGGGCCTTGTCGTTGACCCGCTGCCCGGCGATGCGCAGCTCACCGGAGCTGATGTCCTCCAGCCCGGCGATCATGTTGAGGGTGGTGGACTTGCCGCAGCCCGAGGGCCCGACCAGGATCACGAACTCGCCGTCGGCGATCTCCAGGTCGACGTCCTGCACGGCGACGGTCCCGTCCGGGAAGCTCTTGCTCACCTTGTCCAGCACGATGTCAGCCATGACTACCCACCTATCCCTTGACCGCGCCGGAGGTCAGACCGGACACGATGCGACGCTGGAAGAAGAGAACGAACAGGATGATCGGAACGGTGATCACCACGGCGGCGGCGCAGATCGCCCCGGTGGGGTCCTCGAACTGCGACGCGCCGGTGAAGAACGACAACGCGGCCGGCACCGTGCGGGACCGCTCGGTCGAGGTCAGCGAGATCGCGAACAGGAAGTCGTTCCAGCAGAAGATGAAGACCAGGATCGCCGTGGTGAACAGCCCGGGCGCGGCCAGTGGCGCGATCACCCGCCGGAACGCCTGCCCCTGGGTGGCGCCGTCCATCTTCGCGGCCTTCTCCAGATCCCACGGGATCTGCTTGAAGAACGCCGACAGCGTGTAGATCGCCAGCGGCAGCGCGAAGGTGATGTACGGCAGGATCAGCCCCAGCCAGGTGTCGAAGATCTTGAGCTGGCGCTCGATCTCGAACAGCGGCGACACCAGTGACACCTGCGGGAACATCGCGATCAGCAGGGAGACGCCGACCAGCAGCTTCTTACCGGGGAAGTCCAGCCGGCTGATCGCGTACGCGGCCATCGCGCCGAGCACCACAGCGATCAGCGTGGCGATCAGTGCGATGCCGATCGAGTTGACCAGTGCCCGGACGAACTGGTCGGTGTCGAAGATGGTCCGGTAGTTGTCCAGCGTCCATTCCCGGGGGATGAAGTTCCCGTCGGTGAGGGTCGCCGGCGTCTTGAACGACAGCGACGCGATCCACAGCACCGGAACCAGCGCGAAGACGACCACGAGGACGTCGAGCAGACCCCAGCGCAGCTTTGCCCTGGTAGTGGTTTCGACAGCCATGTCAGCGCCTCTCCCCGTCGTCGCTGCCCGGAGCAGCGGTGCCGAACAGCTTCACGAAGACGAAGGCGATGATCGCCACGGTGATGAAGATCAGCACCGACATCGTCGAGCCGATGCCGAGGTTGAGACCCCGGATCAGGTTGTTGTAGGCGAGCATCGACACCGACGACGTCTCGTTGCCTCCGGCGGTCAACACGAAGATGTTGTCGAAGACCCGGAACGCGTCCAGGGTGCGGAACAGCAACGCGACCAGGATCGCCGGCTTCATCACCGGCAGCATCACCTTGGTGAACTTCTGCCAGGCGGTCGCGCCGTCGGTGGAGGCCGCCTTGAGCAGGTCCTCCGGGACCAGCGCCAGCCCGGCCATCAGCAGTAGCGCCATGAACGGGGTGGTCTTCCAGATCTCCGCCAGCATGATGATCGCCAGGGAGCTGGCCCGCTCGGTGAGCGGCGCGCCGTCGCTGAACAGGTCGGCCAGGTAGCCGGTGCCGGGCGTCCAGGCGTACCGCCAGGAGAACGCGGCGACCACCGTGACGATCCCGTACGGGATCAGCGCCGAGGTCCGGACCAGGCCGCGCCCGACGATGGTGCGGTGCATGATGATCGCCAGGCCCATGCCGAGCACCAGCTCGATGGCGACGGTGACCACCGTGATCAGCATGGTCACCCCGAACGCGGTCCACCAGAACTCGTTGGTGAGCACTGTGACGTAGTTCTCCAGCCCGATGAACTCACGCTGGTCGGGGAAGCGCAGGTCGAAGCGCTGCAACGACAGCCAGACCGAGTAGATGATCGGGTACGCGGTCACCGCGATCATGACCAGCGCGGCCGGCGCGCAGAGCAGCAGACCGAGCCGGCGTTCGGCCTTCTTGTTCTCGCTCAACGGGGGCTTGCGACGGCTGCCGCGTTGCTTCGGTACGGAGGCGGGCCGCTGGGTCTCCTCGGCGGCGACTTCGGCGCCGGTCGGTGTGGCGTTGATACTCACGGCAGGACCCCCTTGGACTGGAGGGCGTCGGCGATGGCGTCGCGCAGCTCGTCGGCGGTCTGCTGCGGGCGGATGCCGGACGGCGGCGACAGGATCGCCGACATCACTGTGGAGATGCTCTGGTAGGCGGGGGTCAGCGGACGCGTCGCCGGATCCTTCAGCTCCTCCAGGATGGTGTCCTTCATCGGGTACGCCTCGGTCATCTCCGGGTCGTCGAAGACCGCCTCGATGGTCGGCGGCACACCGTCGTTGATGGCGGAGAACTTCTGGTGCTCGGCGCTGCGGATGCACCGGGCCGCCTCGAAGGACTGCTCCGGGTGCTTCGAGTAGGAGCTGACCGCCAGGTTGACCCCACCGATGGTGACCTTGCTGGGGGTGCCCTCGTCGATGCCCGGGATCCGAGCCCAGCCGACCTGCTTGGCCAGGTCCGGGTTCGCCTCCTGGAGAGCCGGGTAGACGAACGGCCAGTTCACCTGGAACGCGCCCTCGCCGGACTGGAACTCCAGCCGAACGGGGTCCTCGGTGGCGTTGCTGAACGACGGCGAGGTAACGCCCGACGTGGCGAACTTCTTCAGCTGCTCCAACGCCCGGACCGTGCCCTCGTCCATCTCGGCCTTCGTACCGTCGTCGTTGAGGATCTTCCCGCCGGCGCTTTCGGCGAGGGTGTTGTAGAGGACGACCAGACCCTCGTACTGCGCGCCCATGGTGAGCACCTGGTACGGCTTGCCCTGGTCCTTGAGCTGCTGGGCCGCGCTGATCATCTGGTCCCAGGTGGTCGGCGGCTGCGGCACCAGGTCCTTGCGGTACCAGAGCAGCTGGACGTTGGTGTTCTTCGGCGCCGCGTACAACTTGTCCTTGTAGCGGGCGGTGTCCAACGGCCCGGCGAGGGTGCCCTGCTCGACCTCGGCCTTGTCCTGGCCGGTCCACTCGCGGATCCAGTCGGCGCTGGCGAACTCCTGGGTCCAGGTGACGTCCAGCCCGAGCAGATCCATTCCGCTGTCCTCGGCGGCCAGCCGGCGCACCATCTGCACCCGCTGGTCGTCGGCCTGCCGGGGCAGCACCCGGTAGGCGATCTCGTACCGTCCCTGGGCCTGCGCGTTGCAGTCGTCGACGACCTTCTGCAGGTTCTGCTCGGGCGGGTAGTACAGGTTGATCGTCGGTGGGCCACCAGCGTCGTCCGCGCCGCACGCGGCCAACGGCGCCACGAGTGCCAGCGCGGCGGCCGCCGCGCCCAGCCGTGCTACCGGCCGGCGTCGGTGTCGAGCCGTTTCGGGGTCCGTCATCGCCCTCCCCCTCTCCTCGGCGAAAGACCGGGGAGGGCATCCGTGCCCCGGCGCACGGCGAGCCGATTCCGAGTCGGCAAGCTGCGGAAACACCGGCCCGGACGCTCTGTAGCGGCTACTCTGCCCCACCCGTGAAGCCGCGAAACCTGGCTGTTACAGCGGAGGTTCACGCCCGGACCGCCGCCGACGGCCCGCACCCGAATGCCACCAGAGTCAAACCCGCTTGACGGTACGAGCAGCGCCAGCCTGGAGTATGACAGGTGTAAGCTGCGCGTATGACAGAGCCTCAGCGCCGCTTCACGATCTCCGTCCCCCCGGACGTGAGTCAGATCCTGGAGAGCCAGGGCAACCGCATGGCCAGCGCCTACGTCACCGAGTCGGTGCGTCGGCGCAAGCGGGTGGAGCAGCACAAGGAGTTGTTGCTCGCCGCCGGCATCCACGTCAGCGAGCAGGGTGTGGCCGAGGCGCGGGCCCGTCGCCTGGGCGTCGAGGCTGAGTGGCCTCCGGAGCGGTTCGAGGCGGAGCGCGCCAAGATCCGCGCCGCCATGGAGGCCGAGATGAACGGTGACGACAGCACGCCCCGCGCCGACGCCGCATGACCTCGGAGACGACGCCACCAGTTCGGCTCATCCTGGACCGGTCGGCCCTGCTGGGGTATGCCGTCCTCCAGACGGTGCACGTGGGCGAGCCCGTCCATGAGGTGATTGAGGACGGGGTGCGGTTCGGGGTGCCGGTGGTGGCAGCGACCGAAGCGTTGACCATGGCGACCGGCAAGGATCTTGCCCTGCTGCACAAGCTGCTGGCCCAGACGTCCTGCGCGCTGCTGCCCGAGCAGGCGGAGGATCTACCCGAGCTGACCTTCTGGCAGCGCAGGACCGGCCGTTTCGACCTGGCCGCAGCCGCCGTGGCGGGCCTGACCCACGACGCCGCGGTGCTGACCAGTGAGGGGCCCGGATACTCCGACGGGGTGCCGCTGATCCACTTTCCGGGATGAAGGACGGCGGGCCGAGCGTCAGCCGCGGGCTCTCGCCCAGGAGAGGAAGCGCTCGGTCATCCGGGCCGGCGGATGATCCGGGTGGAGTTGGGTGAGCTGGTTCGTCGCCTCGTGCATGAGAGTGCCGAGATAGATCAGCAGCGCGGTCCGGTTGGCCCGGTACTCCGTCAACAGGGCGAGCTTGGCCGGCTGGCAGGGCCACTCCCGGCCGCAGTTGCGGCACCGCCAGAGCGGGCGCATGGCGACGTGCGGGACGGGCGGCCGGACCACAACCATCACCGCCACCGCACCAAAGGGCTCAGCACATCGTCCTCCTGAAGGTGGGTGAAGGGGTCGCTCCCGCAAGGGGGAGACGGGAGCGACCCCGGGTGCAGAGCCTGCCGCCGCCATTCCGGCCACCAGCGGACCCGCCACTGGTGACAGTCTGGTGATGACACGACTACCGTCGATACGTGCTCGCGCCATCCGTGCAGCTCAGCGGTCCAGGTGAGCACCCATGAGGGACACGCCGAGCCAGACTGAGCGAAGGTTGGGGAATCGATGGGGACCGTCACCGACTACGTGCTGGAGGAGTTGCGCCTGCTCCGGGCGGAAACAGGGCTCAGTCAGGACGACTTCGGCCGAGGCATCGGCTATTCGGGTTCACACGTCAGCTCGGTGGAGACCGGCGGGCGACCGCCCACGAAGGAGTACATGAGGGCGGTCGACACCCACCACCAGACCGGCGGACGCTTCCTCCGCATGCTCGACGGGTTGGCCCGGCTCGACGCCGAACCGGCCTGGCTTCGCGAGTGGATCGAGTTCGAGCGGGAGGCGACCACGCTGCGCTGGTTCGAGTTGGCCTACGTGCCGGGCCTGCTCCAGACCGAGCGGTACGCTCGCGCGACGCTGGCCGGTGGCCGGTTCGACCCCGAGGATGTGGACCGCATCGTCGCCTCCCGGCTGGAACGCCAGGCGATCCTGCACCGCCCGCGCCCGCCGCAGCTCATCGCCGTGCTGGACGAGGCGGTGCTTCGCCGGCCCGTGCTCGACCAGCCGGGCCTCATGGTCGAGCAGTGCGAGCACCTGGCCCAGTTGGCGGTGGCGGAGCATATCCAGGTGCACATCGTCCCGACGGATGCTGGGATGTATCTGGGGCTGGCCGGTCAGTTCATCATCGCCGAGATGCCGGACGGCGAGCGGGTGGCCCACGCCGACAACCAGCTCACCGCGCAGTTCGTCGATGCGCCAACCGACGTCGCTAAGCTGGCGAAGACGTGGGAGATCGTGCGGAACGAGGCGCTCCCCCGCCGGCAGTCAACCGACCTGATCAAGGAAGTGGCGAAGTCATGGGCATGCTGACCCCACAGTGGCGAAAGTCGACCCGGTCCGGCGGCAACGGCGGCTCCTGCGTCGAGGTCGCCGACAACCTGCCGAGCGTGGTGCTGGTGCGCGACACCAAGGACCGCGACGGCGGCACCCTGCACGTCGACCCCACAGCCTGGAAGGCCTTCATCAAGTACGCCAAGCAGCACTAACCCGCCCCGGCCCAGCCAACCGCGCCGATCTTGCAGTTCCGGTGGTCGAAAAGCGTGGAATGCCGCCTACGTCGGGACAGTAAGTGCAAGATCGCGGCCCGGCCCGGCCCAGGCCGGCCCGGGCCCGACCCGGCGTAGTGCGAGACTCCCCTCCCAACGCGCGCGGGGACCCCTCGGGACCAGGCATGCTGGCACGATGATCGCGCGCTTCAAGGACCTCTGCCTGGACGCCAACGACCCGCTCGCACTGGGTGCCTTCTGGGCCCGGCTGCTCGACGGGGACGTGGCCGACGCCGGTGACGACGACACCCGGGTGGACCCGCGCTCGGCGCGCTCACCCGCGGAGTCGATCTGGGTGAACAAGGTGCCGGAGCCTCGGGTCGGCAGGACCCGCGTACACCTGGATCTGCGGTTGCCCGGCGCGGACCCGGCGCCGCTGCTCGCGGACGGCGCCCGACTGGTCCGCGAGCCGAACGACGACGGCCGGTGGGTGCTGGCCGACCCGGACGGCAACGAGTTCTGCGCGCTCGCGGCCGACGCCAACAGCCGACCGGGGCCGTTTCAGCTCGTGGTGGACGCGCTCGACCCGGCCGCCCAGGCGGGCTGGTGGGCCGGCGTGCTCGGCGGCACCGCCGAGTACGGGTCGACCGACGCGCTGGTGCTCGGGTCCGCCGGCCTGCCCTGGGACCACTGGGTCTTCGACGGGGTGAGCGAGCCCAAGACGGTCAAGAACCGTATGCACTGGGACGTCGAGCTGGCCGATCCGGAGCCGATGGCGCTGATCGCGGCGGGCGCGACGCTGCTGCGGGAGCCGATCGACGAGGCGCACTGGTGGTGGGTGCTGGCCGACCCCGAGGGCAACGAGTTCTGCGCCTTCGCACCACGCCCCACCGGGTGAACGACCGACTACCGAGCGCGGGCGTCGTCGGCTAGCGTTTTCCTAGCGCCGTAGCTGGCGCGTTCGCCGCCGTCGTCGACACGCCTCCGGCCGACCCATGCCTGCCCGATCGGTTGGTAATCGCGGGAACGTCCCACCGCCGCTCCCCCGTTTCGGCAGGATCGTCCCAACGAGGAGGTGCCGTCGTGCAGGACACCCGCGCTCTCGCCCTGACGTTCGAGGTGAGCGGCCTGCCACCGGTCAAGACCGAAGCGTTGTCCATCTTCGCCGCCGGGCATCGGCAGGCGACGAGGGTCCGCACTCTGCTCCAGGCCGCCCTCGCGGCGGCCCAGCGCACCGGCTGGACGCCGTTGCCCGGGCCGATCGAGGTGGACCTGGTGTTGCGCTGCCCGCCCGGGCACCGTACGTCCGACGCCAGCACCCTGCTCGGCGGCGTCTGCGCGGTGTTGCAGGACAAGAAGCGGGTGTCCAGCATCGGCCTCACCCACCTCGGCGTGCTGGTGGACGTCGCCCTCTACGACGACGACCGGCAGATCCGCCGGCTGTCGTACCACGAGGAGCCGGCTGAGGAGTTCTCGTACCAGGTGCGGGTCGCCGCCGTACCGACAGGGGTTTGACCGACGTCCGCGGTGGGGTATCGCGGACGCCGACGAAGGGAGCACCGATGTCGGAGCCACATGTCACGCTCGACCCCCGCGGGCTCGATCCTGTGCAGCAGAAGCTGCGCGGGCCGCTGGAGGAGCAGCTGACCTCGGCGCTTCAGGCGGCCACCGAGCGGGTCCGCTCCGGCTATGCCGGCGAACCGGTCGAGCAGGTCTGCCAGCGGCTGTTGGAGGAGACCCGCTCCGGGTTGCATCCCGACATCGCTGCCGGCTTCAACCCGGACATGGACGAGTTCTGCCGGGTGGCGGTGGCGATCGTCCGGCGCGAGGAAGGCTGAGCCGCAGCGGCTCTCAGTATCGGCTGAGCTGGGCGTACGGGCTGAGCACGATGCGTGGTGACAGCGCCGGGTCCAGCCAGTTGAGCACGTCGACCAGGTGATCGTGGGCGAGGGAGACGCAACCGGCGGTGGCGTTGCCGGCGCTGGTGCTGAACTGGTGCAGGAAGATTCCGCTGCCCGCGTTCGGCACCGGCTTCGGCACGTTCGGCGGCATGTTGTAGGTGATCACCGCGAAGTGCGTGTACGCGGGGACCTCCTTCCACAGGGCCTCGCTGGCCCCACCCGGGTTGGTCGAACTGTGCTGGAAGGTGTTGTAGAGCGCCGACGACGGGTTCTCGTTCCACCAGTCACCGTCGACCAGCCGGTGGTAGGGGAACCGCACTCCCGGGTCGGCGGCGATGCCGTACATGGTGGGGCCGATCGAGTAGACGCCGGTCGGCGTGGTCGGCACACCCTCCACGTGGTTGTCACTGAAGCCCTTCGAGCCGATCCGGGCGGGCAACGACGCCGAGGCCGGCTGCCAGGTGCTCCGCACCCGCACGAACGCCTCCAGCGTGGCGTAGGTCGTGGTGTAGCTGCTGGCGCCGACGACGATCACCTGCTTCGTCTCCGCCGGCAGCGTGGTCAGCGCGCTTGCCCGGTTCTGGGGCTGCCACTTCGGCGGGGGCCGCTTTGGCGGTGCCGTGGCTGCGCCCGCCCGCAGGGGGCCGCTCGCCGCGAGTGCGGGCGCGGCCGGGGCGCCTGGTCTACCTCGGTGCCTACGGCGGGCAGGTCAACGCGGTTGCGTCGGACGCCACC
>NZ_JBEYSL010000252.1:0-9603 GCF_040642735.1 Micromonospora sp. NPDC047753
CACCGTGTGCGCGACGCACCAGTCCAGCCTGGCGGCCTTCCGCTGCGGGTCCAGCGCCGCCAGGTCGGCGGCGAGCAGCGCGGTGGCGGCGAGCGCGAGCAGGCTGACCGGCACACCGGGCAGCACCGCGCGGCCGAACCGGCGCAGTGTCGTGCGTGCCGAGGGCCAACTGCCGGTACGCGTCCAGTCGCGCACCGCCGCGCTGGCCGTGCCCGCCGCCGCGGCGGCGGTGAGCAGGGGCACCGCCGCGAGGGTCAGCAGGATGCCCAGCAGGGCCAGGTCGGCGGCGTCGCGGCCGACGTCGCGCCAGTCCCGCCGCCCGCCGGTGTCCACGGGTTCAGCCCTTGATGCCACTGGTGTTGATCCCCTCGACGAGCATCCGCTGGAACGCGACGAAGAACAGGAAGACCGGCAGCAGCGACAGCACCGACATGGCGAACATCGGGCCGACCGCGCTCTGGCTGGTCGAGTCGATGAACAGGGTCAGCGCGACCGGGACGGTGTAGTCCTCCAGTTGGGACAGGAAGACCAGTTGGCGGAAGAAGTCGTTCCAGGTCCAGATGAACGAGAAGATCGCCGTGGTGACCAGCGCCGGGCGGCTCAGCGGCAGGATGATGTGCCGGAAGATGCCGAACGGGCCGGCGCCGTCGATGCGGGCCGCCTCGTCCAGCTCCCGGGGTACGCCCCGCATGAACTGCACCATGAGGAAGACGAAGAACGCCTCGGTGGCCAGGAACTGCGGGATGAGCAGCGGCAGGTACGGCCAGTCACCGCCGACCAGCCCGAGCGTGCGGAACAGGATGTACTGCGGCACGATCAACACGTGCTGCGGCAGCAGCAGCGTGCCGATCATGACGGCGAACCACATGCCGCGCAGCCGGAACCGCAGCCGGGCGAAGGCGTACGCGGCCAGCAGGCAGGAGAGCCCGTTGCCGATGACGGTGAGCAGGCTGACCATGGCGCTGTTGAGGAAGAACCGGCCGAAGCTGACGTCGAAGTTGGACCACCCGGCGGTGTAGTTGCCCGGGGTGAACCGTTCGGGCAGCAGCCCGACGTTGTTGACGATCTCCTCCTGGGACTTCAGCGAGGTGCCCACCATCCAGATCAGCGGGTAGAGCACCACGGCGACGATCGCCACCAGGATCAGCAGTCGCAGCACGGGCCGGCCGCCGGGGCGTCGGCGCACGTTCGGCGGCGCTGCGGTCGTCGGGGTCACCGCCACCATCACCGGTCCTCCCCGTCGGAGTAGTGCACCCAGAACCGTCCGGTGCTGAAGAAGATCGCGGTGATGACCGCGATGGCGAGCAGGAACACCCAGGCCATCGCCGAGGCGTAGCCCATGTTGAGGTCGGTGAAGCCGGTGATGTAGAGGTTCAGCGTGTACATCAGGGTGGAGTCGACAGGGCCGCCGGTGCCGTTGCTGAGCACGAACGCGGCGGTGAAGCCCTGGAAGCCGTTGATGGTCTCCAGCACCAGGTTGAAGAAGATGACCGGGGAGAGCATCGGCAGGGTGACGTTGCGGAACTGGCGGAACCGGCCGGCCCCGTCCACGGACGCGGCCTCGTACAGCTCGGTGGGCACCTGCTTGAGCCCGGCCAGGAAGATCACCATCGGTGCGCCGAACTGCCAGATGGCCAGCACCATCAGTGTTTCGAGGGCCCAGTCGGGGTCGTTGACCCACGGTTTGCCGGTGATACCGAAAAGACTCAGCAGCGAGTTGAACGCGCCGTCGCGGTTGAACATGTTGACCCAGACGATGGCCAGCGCGACGCTGCCGCCGAGCAGGGACGGCAGGTAGAACAGCCCGCGGAACAGCCCGACGCCGCGCCAGGCGCGGTTGAGCAGCAGCGCCACGCCGAGCGCCGCGGCCAGCTTCAGCGGTACGGCGATCAACGCGAAGGTCAGCGTGACCCGCACCGCGTGCCAGTACGACGGGTCAGCGGTGAACATCCGCTCGTAGTTGGCCAACCCCACCCACTCCACCTCGGAGAAGGGGGTGAGGATGTCGTAGTTGGTGAAGCTCAGGTAGAGCGACAGCAGCATGGGGATCGCCGTGACACCCATCAGGCCGATGAGCCACGGCGACAGGAAGACGTACCCCGCCAGACCTTCGCTGTGCCGGATCCGTCCGGGCCCACGCCTCTGCGCGTGGGCCCGCACGGATCCGGGGCCGCGTCGGGTCGGGTCGGGCGCCGTGGTCAACGCCACGAACAGCTCCTCTCCTCGCCTCGCGGGCGGTCAGGCGATGGCGGACTTGCACGCCTCGATGAACTGGGTGGCGGCCTCGGCGGGGGTGGCCCGGCCGTACTGCGCGTTCTCGGCGGCCTTGATCAGCTCGGACTTCACCTTGCTGTGGCCCTTGATCGGCACCTGCGGCGACTCGCCGAACTTCTGGGTCAGCTCCGCCTCGACGGCGATGGACTGCTTCATGGCCGGGTCGGTGGTGTCGTCGCTGACCACCCGGCGCAGGTCCAGGTTGGACGGCAGACCACGGTCGGTGCCGAGCAGCTTGACCGCTTCGAGGTCGTTGTTCAGGAAGTTGATCACGTCGACGGCGACGTCCTTGTTCTTGCTGCCCTTGAACACCGACCAGTACATCGAGGCACGGGCCCACTGCGCGCTCGGGTCACCGGGGTAGGCGATCACGCCCAGTTCGTCCTTGGTGTTCTTCTTCAGGTCCGGCATCTGGTTGGCCCAGACCCAGGAGGTCGCCGACTTGCCGGTGACCACCAACTGTTTGGTGACGTCGCTGGAGTTGCCCTCGTGGATGACGTCGGCGCTCGGGGTGGCCTTGCGGTCCCGGGCGCCCTTCCACAGGTCGAACCACTTGGTCACGTCCTCGGCGGTGAAGCCCAGCTCCTTGCCCTTGTAGAGGTCCTTGCCCTGTTGGCGCAGCCAGACCCAGAACGCCTTGTAGTCGGCGCTCGGGTCCTGGGTGCCGGGCACCTTGGTCTTCGCGGTGACCTGCTCGGCCCAGGCGATGTGCTGCTCCCAGCTCATCCCGGTGGTCGGCTCGGGCAGGTTGTGCGTGGTCAGCAGCGTCTTGTTGTAGACCAGACCCTGGGTGTTCTCCCCGGCGGCCAGGCCGGCGAGCTTGCCGTCGACGACGCCGTACTTCCACAGGCTCTCGGGGAACTTGGAGGTGTCCAGCTTCCCGGACTCCTGGTAAGAGGTCAGGTCGAGCGTGGTGTTGCGGCCCGCGTACTCGGCGAGGTAGTTGTCGTCGATCTGGAACAGGTCCGGCGGATTGCCGCCGGCGGTGAGGGTGGCCAGCTTGTCGAAGTAGCCCTGGTTGGCCTGCCAGGTCTTCTCGAAGGTCACGTTCGGGTGCTTCTTGGTGTAGAGCGCCAGCGCGTCCTCGGTCAGCTTGGCCCGGGCGTCGCCGCCCCACCAGAAGATCGAGAGTTTCACCGGGGCGTTCGGGTCGGCGGCGCCGCCGTCGTCGTCTCCGCAGGCGGCGGCGCCGAACATCAGCGGTGCGGCGACCGTCACGGCGAGCAGGCCACGCAGCAGGTGCCGCCGGGGCAGCGGGGTACGGTGGGCGCGCCCGACGGACGCGTCAGTGGTGGGGGGCGTTGCGGGGTGCATGTGCGCTCACTCCTCGGCATTAGGAGGCGACGGCGTCACCGGTGGCCGCAGTCGGGATGCCCGGGTCCGCAGGGCAATGCGGGCCCGGGCCACGTGGTGCGGCCAGGGGACGTGCCGGTCGGGCGTACGGGCCCGGACCGGTCGAGTCGCGGATGACCAGGTCGGTCTGGAGCATTACCTGTGCGGTGGTACGACGGACGCCGAGCGCCGTGCCGGCACCGGACCCCCGCGCACCGCGCGGTGACTCGATGTCCTGTTGCAGCAGCATGTCGACGGCCGTCCGGCCGGCGGCCCCGGTGGGTGTGGCCACCGTCGTCAGTTTGGGGCGGGTCAGCCGGCTCAGGGTGATGTCGTCGACCCCGACGACGCTCACCTCCTGCGGCACCCGGACCCCGAGCGCGTCCAGCCCTTCGATCAGGCCGATCGCCATCAGGTCGTTGTAGGCGAGCACTGCCGACACGCCGCTGCGTCGCACCTGCTCGGCGACTGCGGAGCCGCCGACCTCGGTGGGCGCGTTGGGGCCGAGCATGGTCAGCTCCGCGCCGCCGGCTCGGGCGGCCGCGCCGGCGGCACGGCGCATCTCCCGGTTGGTCCACGAGCTGCGCGGTCCACCGAGCAGCGCGATGCTGCGGTGCCCCAGGCCGACCAGGTGCTCGATCGCCGACCGGGCGCCCTGCCCGACGTCCATCAGCACGCAGGGCAGGCCGGTCACCTGGCGGTTCACCACGACCAGTGGCACCTCGCGGCTGAGCTGCTCGATCAGGCTGTTGCTCATCCGAGGGCTGCACAGCAGCACGCCGTCCACCTGCTTCGCGAGGGCGTGGACCAGCTCTTCCTCGGCGGTCGGGTCCTCGTTGGTGTCGGCCACGAAGACGTGGTAGTCGCGGTGCCGGGCCTGGCTCTCCGCCGCCTTGATCAGCGGCGGGAAGAACGGGTTCGCGATGTCCGCGATGATCAGCCCGATGTTGTGCGTCCGCCCGGTGATCAGGGCCCGGGCGGCGCGGTTGGGCCGATAGCCCAGGTCCTCCGCGCAGGCCAGCACCCGGACCCGGGTCTCGGGATTGACCAGGTGCGGAGCGGAGAAGGTGCGGGACACGGTGGAGATGTGCACACCGGACGCCCGGGCGACGTCCCGGATGGTGACTGGCACGGCGGCCCCTTCGTCCGATGTGGTGGCGGTCACGCAGGTGTGGCCCATTAATGCAAACGGTTGCGCCAGTGTCAACGGTCAATGATTACGGCTTCGTTGCACCCACACTCCCCTTGGTCACCTGCAACCCCCCAGACGCCGACAAATGACGCCGATCACGCCGTCATCGTTGACGCGAACGCATCGATCGTGATTACTTCACTGCAAACCTTTGCAGCACCCACGGGAGGCGACCGCATGTCACCGAGAGCCGCCGGACGGGTCCGGTACGCCGTCGTGGGCACCGGCGCGCGAGCCGAGATGTTCGTCCGGGCGCTGGTGCTCGACCACGCCGACACCACCGAGCTGGTCGCCTTCGCCGACGTGAACCAGGCCCGCATGGACGCGCACAACCGCTGGCTGGGCGAGCTGGGTCACCGCCCGGTGCCCACGTACCCCGCCGGTGACTTCACGACCATGCTGGACTCCGAACGCGTCGACGTCGTCCTGGTCACCAGCGTGGACGTCACCCACGACGAGTACGTGGTGGCAGCACTGCGCGCCGGCCGGGAGGTCGTCACCGAGAAGCCGATGACAGTGGACGCGGCCCGCTGCCGGCGGATTCTGGACACGGTCACCGAGACCGGCGGGCGGGTGGCAGTCGCCTTCAACTACCGCTACAACCCGCTGCACGAACAGGTTCGCCGGCTGCTCGCCGAGGGCGCGGTCGGCGAGATCGGCTCGGTGCACTTCGAGTGGCTGCTCGACGTCCGCCACGGCGCCGACTACTTCCGCCGTTGGCACCGCGACAAGGCCACCTCCGGGGGGCTGATGGTGCACAAGGCCAGCCACCACTTCGACCTGGTCAACTGGTGGCTGGCCGCCACGCCCGTCGAGGTGTACGCGGCCGGCCGACTCTTCTTCTACGGCGAGGACGGTCGCCGGCACGGGTACGCCCGCGACTACGACCGGGCGCACGGCTCCCCCGCCGCCGCCGACGACCCGTTCGCCCTACGGCTGGACGCGCATCCCCGGCTGCGCGAGCTGTACCTCGACGCCGAGGCCGAGGACGGCTACCAGCGCGACCGCAACGTCTTCGCGCCCGGGGTGAGCATCGAGGACGACATGGCGGTGCTGGCCCGCTACTCCACCGGCGCCACCATGACCTACCACCTCACCGCGTACGCGCCCTGGGAGGGCTACCGGGTGATGGTCAACGGCAGCCGAGGCCGACTGGAGCTGAACGTGGCCGAGAACGACTACGTCGACCGGGGCACCGCCGGCGCGGTCAAGGGGGCCGCCCTGCACGGTGCCGAGGCGCCGGCCGAGGGCGGTGGTGCGACGCTTACCCTGCGCCCGTTCTGGGCCCCGCCCCGGCAGATCCCGGTGGAGGGCCGCAGCCGGCACGGGCACGGCGGCGCGGACGCCCGGATGACCGGGGTGCTCCTCGGCGGTCAACCCGACCCGTTGGGCCGCGCCGCGACCGCCGACGACGGCGCGTTGGCCCTGCTCACCGGTCTGGCCGCAAACCGGTCCTTCGAGACCGGCCAACCCGTCCGCGTCGCCGACCTGCTCACCCCCCGCTGACACAGGAGACGAGGAGCCCCACTCCGTGCCCACGTTCGACCACACCGACCTGCTCCTGCCGCCCGAGCCGGGCCAGCGCGCGCTGGCCCGGGAGCTGTACGCCCTGGCGGCGGAGCAACCCATCATCTCGCCGCACGGGCACGTCGACCCGGCCCTGCTCGCCGAGGACCGACCCTTCCCGGACCCGGCGCAGCTGCTCATCGTGCCCGACCACTACCTGACCCGGATGCTGCTCAGTCAGGGCGTACCCCCGGCGGATCTGGGGGTGCCCACCCGCGACGGCAGCCCGGTGGAGACCGACGGCCGGGTGATCTGGCGTCGCTTCGCCGCGCACTGGCACCTGTTCCGGGGCACCCCGTCGCGGCTGTGGCTGGAGCAGACCTTCCGCACCGTCTTCGGGGTGCACACCCCACTCCACCCGGGCACCGCCGACGCCATCTACGACGAGATCGCGGCCCGGCTCGCCGAGCCGGATTTCCGGCCCCGAGCGCTGTTCGAGCGGTTCAACATCGAGGTCCTCGCGACCACCGAGTCGCCGCTGGACGACCTCGCGCAGCACGCCAAACTCGCCGCCGACGGATGGGGCGGGCCGGGCGGCCGGGTGGTCACCACGTTCCGCCCGGACGACGTGGTGGACATGGAGTTCGAAGGCTGGTCGACCAACGTGGACCGTCTCGGCGACCGGGCCGGCGAGGACACCGGCAACTACGCCGGCTACCTGGCGGCGCTGCGGGCCCGACGCGCCGCGTTCATCGCCGCCGGCGCCACCTCCTCCGACCACGGCCACCCCACCGCGCGCACCCTGGATCTGACCCTGGCCGAGGCCGAGCGGCTCTACGACCGGGGTCGGCGCGGCGAGGCCGACGCCGCCGACGCGGAGGCGTTCCGGGCGCACATGCTCGTGGAGTTCGCCCGGATGTCGCTCGACGACGGCCTGGTCATGCAGCTGCACCCCGGCGCGGTGCGCAACCACAACCGGTGGTTGCACGCCCGGCACGGTCGCGACGTCGGCGGCGACATCCCGCAGGCCACCGAGTACGTGCACGCGCTCGCCCCGCTGCTGGACCGCTACGGCAACGACCCCCGGCTGCGACTGGTGCTCTACACCCTCGACGAGGACACCTTCACCCGCGAGCTGGCGCCCCTCGCGGGCGGGTACGCCGCGCTGCTGCTCGGCGCGCCCTGGTGGTTCCTGGACTCCCCGGAGGTGCTGCGCCGGTTCCGGGAGGCGGTGACCGAGAGCGCCGGCTTCTACAACACCACCGGGTTCGTCGACGACACCCGGGCGTTCTGTTCCATCCCGGTACGCCACGACGTGGCCCGCCGGGTGGACGCCGGCTTCCTGGCCCGGCTCGTCGCCGAGCACCGGCTGCCGATGGACGAGGCCGCGGAGACCATCGTCGACCTGGCGTACCGGCTGCCCAAGCGGGTCTTCAACTTCGGAGGGGACCACCACCTGTGAGCGCGAGGAGTGCAGCGCAGCGGAGCCCCGCAGTCGCGAACGAAAGGCAGGCTCAGTGACCGTCACCATCACCTCCGTCGAGGTGCACGACGTGCGGTTCCCCACCGCCGCCCGGGGCGACGGCTCCGACGCGATCAACCGGGGCGACTACTCGGCGACGTACGTGGAGCTGGGCACCGACGCCGGCCCGACCGGCGCCGGGTTCACCTTCACCAACGGCCGGGGCAACGAGATCACCTGCGCGGCGGTGCGTGCCCTGGCCCACCACGTCCAGGGGCGCACCATCGAGGAGATCACGGCCGAGCCGGTGGCGTTCTGGCGCTCGCTCAGCGCCGACGTGCAGTTGCGCTGGCTGGGCCCGGAGAAGGGCGTCATCCACATGGCGACCGGCGCGCTGGTCAACGCGGTATGGGACCTGCGGGCCACACTGGCCGGCAAGCCGATGTGGCGCTTCCTCGCCGACCTGCCCACCGACGAGCTCGTGGCCAGCGTCGACTTCAAGCACATCACCGACGCGCTCACCCCGGACGAGGCCGCGGCCATCCTCGACAAGGGACGCGACGGGCTCACCGACCGGTTGGCCACCCTCGAACGTGACGGCTTCCCGTCGTACACCACATCGGTCGGTTGGCTCGGCTACTCCGACGACAAGGTGCGGACGCTGACCCGGCAGGCGTACGCCGACGGCTGGCGGGCGATGAAGATGAAGGTCGGCGGGCCGCTCGCCGACGATCTGCGGCGGGCCCGGATCATCCGGGAGGAGATCGGCCCGGACGCGCTGCTGATGATGGACGCCAACCAGGTCTGGGACGTTGACGAGGCGATCACCGCGATGGCGGCCCTGGCCGAGGTGGACCCGTACTGGATCGAGGAGCCCACCCACGCCGACGACATCCTCGGGCACGCCCGGATCGCCCGCGCGGTGGCCGAGTTGACCGGCGGTCGCTGCCGGGTGGCCACCGGTGAGGTGGCCGCCAACCGAGTGATCTTCAAGCAGCTTCTTCAGGCCGAGGCGATCGGGGTGATGCAGGTCGACGCCTGCCGGGTCGGCGGCGTCAACGAGGTCCTGGCCGAGCTGCTGCTGGCGGCGAAGTTCGGCGTGCCGGTCTGCCCGCACGCCGGCGGCGTGGGCCTCTGCGAGTACGTCCAGCACCTGGCGATCTTCGACTACCTGCGGGTGGGCGCCGGTCTGGACGGTCGGATGATCGAGTACGTCGACCATCTGCACGAGCACTTCGTCGATCCGGTGCGGACCCGCGGTGGCCGCTACCTGCTGCCCGAACGGCCCGGTTACAGCGCCACCATGAAACCCGCGTCGATCGCGGAGTTCCGCTTCCCGGACGGCCCGGCATGGCAGTGACCGTCGGGGCCTCCCGGCTCGGCCTGGGCATGCTGCGCCGGCTGCCCGCCGAGGCCCGCCCGCTGATCCGGCCGGGCACCGTGCCGACCGGCGTCGTACACCTGGGGTTGGGCGCGTTCCACCGGGCCCACCAGGCCGTCTTCACCGAGGCGGCGGTCGGCGCGGCCGGGGGTGACTGGGGCATCGTGGCCGTCGCGCCGCGCAGCACGGCGGTGGTCGAGGCGATCGCCGCGCAGGACAACCTGTTCAGCGTCAGCGCCCTCTCCGCCGCCGGCAGCTCCACCCGGGTGGTGGGTGCACTGAGCGGGGTCCGGCACGCGCCCAGCGACCCGGAGGCCGTGGTGGCGTTGCTCGCCGACCCGGCGGTCCGCGTGGTGACCCTGACCGTCACCGAGAAGGCGTACCACCTCGACCCGGTGCTCCCCTTCGTGCGGTTGTCGGGCTCTGTTGGCGCCGACCCTCTACGAATGGAGCTTA
>NZ_JBEYSL010000253.1:0-9571 GCF_040642735.1 Micromonospora sp. NPDC047753
CCTCGCTCACGCCAGGCACCCAAGCAGCGTCGACTCCAGCTCCCGGCACCGCCGGGTAGCACGGTGCCCAGGATCCGCCCGACGTGGGTCTTCACCGTCGCCTCGGCCACGTGCACCCGGGCGGCGATCTCCGCGTTGGACAGCCCCTGGGCGACCAGCAGCAGCACCTCCCGTTCCCGTTCGGTGAGCTGCGCGAGTCGAGGGTCGGCGCTGGGGGCGGCGCCGAGCTGCCCGGCGAACCGGTCCAGCAGCCGCCGGGTGATCGACGGAGCCACCACCGAGTCGCCCTGGGCCACCACCCGGATCGCGGCCAGCAGCTCCTCCGGCGGGACGTTCTTGAGCAGGAAGCCACTCGCCCCGGCCTGCAGCGCCGCGAACGCGTCCGCCTCGGTGTCGAAGGTGGTCAGCACCAGCACCCGAGGGCCACCCGCTGGCCGCTCGGCGCAGAGTCGACGGGTCGCCTCCACCCCGTCCATCGTGGGCATCCGGATGTCCATCACGACCACGTCGGCCTCGGTGCGGGCGAGCACCCGCAGGGCGTCCGCGCCGTCGATGGCCTCCCCGACGACCTCCAGGTCGGGCTGGGATTCCAGCACCATCCGGAACCCGGCGCGGACCAGCGCCTGGTCGTCCACGATCACTACCCGGATCGTCATGCCGCGATCACCTCCGTTGCCGGCTCTGACGGTAGCGGCAGCCGAACCTCGACCTGCCAGCCCCCGGTCGGCCGGGGACCGGCGGTGAGGCTGCCGTCGTACACCGTCACCCGCTCCCGCATGCCGAGCAGGCCGTGACCGCCGGACGGCGCCGGGCTGACCAGCGGGCGGCCGCGACCGTCGTCGACCACCCGGACCACGACGGCCTCGGCGGTGTACGACAGCACGACCTCGACGCCGGCGCCGACGCCGGCGTGCTTGAGGGCGTTGGTCAGCGCCTCCTGCACGACCCGGTAGACGGTCAGCTCCAGGCCCGGCGGCAGGGCCGGTGGCACACCGGTGACGGTGCTGCGGACGTGCAGACCGGCGTCGTCGAACCGGGCCAGCAGGTCGGGCAGCTCGGCCAGCGCGAGGCGTCGGTGCTCGGGGTCGGCCGCCACCGCGAGCCCGTCGGCCCCGTCCGCGTCGGCGGGGCCGGCGGGGCCGGCGTCGCGGAGAACGCCGACCAGGCGGCGCATCTCCTCCAGCGCCTGCCGGCCGGTGTCCGCTACCACCTTCACGGCGGTGCGCGCCTGGGCGGGGTCACGGTCGAGCATGAACCGGGCCCCGTCCGCCTGGACGATCATCACGGCCATGCTGTGGGCGACCACGTCGTGCAGCTCACGGGCGATCCGGGTGCGTTCCTCGGCGACCGCCGCCCGGGACTCGGCCTCCCGCTCGCGTTCCAGGGTGGTGGCCCGCTCCTCCAGGCTGAGCACGTAGAGCCGGCGGGTCCGCACGTTCAGCGCGACCAACCACACCGCGCCGGTGACCAGCGCATACCACAGCGCGGTCACCCACCACTGGATGACGTTGGGGGTCTGCGCGGCGGCCAGCAGCACCCCGACGGCCGCGACAGCGCCGGCCAACACGCCGTCGCGCAGCCGCCGGCCGTACTTCACCACGCTGTAGAGCGCGATCAGGACGGCCACGTCGTAGATGAGTGGACCCCAGCGGGCGATGACCTGGATCAGCGCGAGCGCCGCGACCGCGACCGTCACCGCGCTCGGGTGGGTGCGGCGGAACAGCAACGCGACCGCCATCCCCAGGCCGACCGCCGTGGCCGCCCAACCGCCCGGCTGGTTCACCGCCGCGGCCAACGAGACGAGGACCACCAGCGCGGCGACGGCCACGTCGAAGGCGACGCCGCGCAGCGGGCGACCGAACAGGGTGCGTGTCACGGTCACCCAGCGTACGTGCCGGGGCGCTCGGGCTCAGCCGCCGAGGACTTCGCGCATGCGGTCGATCTCGACGGTCTGCTCGGTGGCGACAGAGTTGGCGAACTCGTTGAGCGTCAGGTCGGAGCCGACGGTGAGCAGGTTGGTGGCCATCTCGATGGCGCCCTGGTGGTGCTCGGTCATCATCCGGACGAAGAGCGTGTCGAAGTCAGCGCCACGGGCCGCGGCGAGCTGCCGCATCGCCTCTGGCGACTGCATGCCGCGCATGGTGCCGTGGTCGTGCCCCTGCACCTCCGCCGGGAGGCCACGGGTCTGCAGCCAGCCGCGCATCATGCCCATCTCCGGCCCCTGGCTGGCCCGGATGCGCTCGGCGATCGCCCGGACGTCGGGGTCGGCGGCCCGGTCGGGGGCGAGCTCCGCCATCGCCAGGGCCTGCGCGTGGTGCGGGATCATCATCCGGACGAACCAGACGTCCAGCGAGTTGTGCGGGGCGGGACCGGCGTCGCGGACCTCGTGCGCCGGGCGGGTGGCCGCCGTCTCGCCCGGACGGCCGGGCGCGATGACGGTCAGGTCGGTGGGGACGGGGCTGGCCGGGGGCGACGCGGCGGAGGTGGCGGGGGCGGAGACCGGCTGCGGTGCGCCCGTACCGGTGTCGCCGTCGAGGCGGATCACCATGAACACCACCAGCGGCAACACGAGAGCCAATGTGACGACGGCCAGGATGCGTGCGCGCCGGTTGGTCATGGGCCACTCCCTGCAGTCGAGGTCACCGCGATGCTATCCATTGAAGAACCCGCTTTCATGTGATCCAGCTCACATCGACGATCTTCGTCGGACGGTAACGTGTCAACCATCGTCTCCCCCTTGCGAAGGGCCCCGCCGATGATCAGATTCCACAAGCCACGGTTACGACAACTGCGTGTCGTGGCGCTCGCCACGACCGGCCTCCTCGTCGCCAGCGCCCTCGTCGCCCCGGCGAGCAGCGCCCAGACGGTGCCGCAGGCGGCCCCGGCTCCCGCGCTCACCAACGCGATCCCCGGCGTCGACGAGATCGTCAGCAGCCCCAACCTGCGCCAGATCGCCAACGTGCCCAAGGTCGCCCCACTGGACGCGACGAACAGCGACATCGCCTTCCAGGGCAAGTACGCGTTCGCCGGCAACTACAACGGCTTCGTCATCTACGACATCTCGCGGCCCAGCGCGCCGACGGTCAAGGCCCGGGTGCTCTGCCCGGGGTCGCAGAACGACATCTCCGTCCACGGTGACCTGCTCTTCCTCTCCACCGACTCGTCGCGCAGCGACGACTCCTGCAACAGCACCACGCAGGGAGCGGACGTGAAGGGCTCGTGGGAGGGCATCAAGGTCTTCGACATCAAGGACAAGGCCAACCCGCGCTACATCAAGTCCGTCGAGACCGCCTGTGGCTCCCACACCCACACCCTGGTGCCGGGCAAGGACCGCAAGGCCGTCTACCTGTACGTCTCCTCGTACAGCCCGCGGGCCGAATTCCCGGACTGCCAGCCGCCGCACGACTCCATCTCCATCGTCAAGGTGCCGCTGAAGAAGCCGACCGAGGCGGCAGTGGTCGCGACGCCGAACCTCTTCCCGGACGGTGGCTTCCCCGGCAGCCCGACCGGCTCGGCGACCACCGGTTGCCACGACATCACCGCCTACCCGTCGAAGGACCTGGCCGCCGGCGCCTGCATGGGTGACGGCATCCTGCTCGACATCAAGAACCGCGAGGCCCCCCGGGTCATCAACCGGGTCCGGGACGAGACCAACTTCGCGTTCTGGCACTCGGCCACCTTCAACAACTCCGGCACCAAGGTGATCTTCACCGACGAGCTGGGTGGTGGCGGGGCGGCGACCTGCAACGAGACCGTCGGCCCGAACCGCGGCGCGGACGCCATCTACGACATCGCCGGCCGCGGCAACGCCCGGACGATGACCTTCCGCAGCTACTACAAGATCCCCCGGGCGAACGCCGACACCGAGAACTGCGTGGCGCACAACGGCTCGCTCATCCCGGTGCTCGGCAAGGACATCATGGTCCAGGCGTGGTACCAGGGTGGCATCTCGGTGTTCGACTTCACCGACTCGGCCAACCCGAAGGAGATCGCCTTCTGGGAGCGCGGCCCGCTGTCGGCCGACACCTTCGTCGGCGGCGGCACCTGGTCCGCGTACTACTACAACGGCCACATCTACTCGAACGACATGGTGAAGGGCCTGGACGTCCTGGAGCTGAACGACTGGCGTACCTGGTCGGCCAAGCTGACCCGTTACCAGGAGCTCAACGTGCAGACCCAGCCCAGCTACCTGGGCTGGTAGGCACCGCGCACCACACCGGGCCCGGTCCCCGATCGTCGGGGGCCGGGCCCGGCCCGTGTCCGGCGGCAGGTCGCCACGGTGGGGCTGGTCACCAGGGCGTGGGGTTGCCGGGCACCTGGTCAGACCCTGTGTCAACGTGAACAGTTGTGACCCTCGCAGCCCCGCCCGAACCGACCACGCGTTGGCGGCCCCACCCGCTGGACGTGGTGGCGGCCGTCCTCGCCGTCGTCGGGGCGGCCTGCGCGTTGAGCGGGCTACTCCCCCGGGCGGAGACCACCGCCACCCTGCACCGGATCCTGCCGCTGCTGCTGTTCCTCGGCACCGTGATCGTGCTCGCCGAGCTGACCGCGGTGGCCGGTGTCTTCGACGTGCTGGCCAGCCGACTGGCCATCGCCTCCCGGGGCAGGTGGGCCGCGCTGTTCCTGCTCTGCGGCGGTCTCGCCACGCTGACCACCCTCGTACTCAACCTCGACACCACAGCCGTACTGCTCACCCCGGTGCTGCTCGCGCTGGCCCGCAACCTGCGGATCCCCGCCGCCCCGCTCGCCGTCACCACGGTCTGGTTGGCGAACACCGCGAGCCTGCTGCTGCCGGTGTCGAACCTGACCAACCTGCTCGCCGCCGACCGGGTCGGGCTGGCACCGCTGACGTACGCGGCTCGGATGGCGTTGCCGCAGTTCGCCGCCGTGGCGGTCACCATGGCCCTGCTCTGGTTCGGATGGTGGCGGCGGGAGCGGCCCGCCGGTGGACGCTTCGTCCCGCCGACCCGGCACGTACCGGCCGACCCGGTGCTGCACCGTACGGCGCTCGCCGGTTGCCTGATCTTCGTCGCCGGCATCCTCGCCGGCGTGGAGATCGAGATCGCCTCCACCGTCGGGCTCGCGCTGGTGCTGGTCGGGTTCCTGGTCCGCTCCCCCACCACGCTGCGCCCGGGGCTGGTCCCGGTGCGCCTGCTGTTCTTCGTCACCGGCCTGTTCCTGGTGGTGCAGACCCTCGGCCGGCACGGCCTGGACGACCTGGTCGGCACTTTGGTCGGCGCCGACGGCGGCGCCCTGGGCGCCCTGCGCGCCGGCGGCACCGGAGCGCTGCTCGCCAACGCGGTGAACAACCTGCCCGCCTACCTGGCCGGCGAGTCGGTGCTGCCGGCCAGTGACCACACCCGCCTGCTGGCCCTGCTGATCGGCACCAACGTCGGCCCGCTGGCCGCCCCCTGGGCGTCACTGGCCACCCTGCTGTGGTTCGAGCGCTGCCGGGCGGCCCGGGTCGCGGTGCCGGTGACCCGCTTCGTGCTGACCAGCACCCTGCTCGCGGTCACCGCGACGCTCGCCGCGGTCGGCGCGCTGCTGCTGGTGAGCTGAGCGCTCAGTCGCGGTACACGGCGACCTGAAGCTCGGTGACGCCCTTCTCCGGGGTGTCCGGGCAGTAGTCGAGATAGACCTCCCGGGCAAAGCCGTCGGTGCGGTAACCGTTCTCCTCGATCCACCGGGCGAGCGCCTGCATGCTCGGCTCGACGTCGTCCATCGCCCCGTGATGAATGATCGTCGCGGCGGTGCGCAGCTCCGGCAGGTCGCGCACCGTGACGTCGGGCGCCGCGGACGGCTCGGCGTCGACGAGCACACCGGCGTGGACGACGACAGCGTCGCCGCCCGGGTCGACGGGCTCGTACCAGGCGATGCTCGGCCCCGTCGGGGTGATCCTGGCGGCGCTCAGCCGACGGAACAACTCCGGGTAGAGCGGCTGGATCACCGGGCCGATGTCCTCACCCTGGTAACTGGGCGCGACGGCGGTCAGCTCCGCCACGCGGACCGACGCGATCTCCTTGAGGACGACGTCCTGGGTGGTCATCCGACCCTCCGACTCGATCATTCGAAGCCTCGCCTCGACGGCCGTGAGCCGGGCGGTGTCGGCGGCCAACTGTTCCGCCAGCTGGCTCCGGCGCAGCCGCAGCATGCCGCGCAACTCGGCCACGTCGACGGCGTCGTCGACGATGGAGCGCACCTGTTCGAGGGTGAGGCCCAACTCCTTGAGGGCGATCACCCGGTTGAGCCGGCGCAGCTGGTCGGCGCGGTAGAAGCGGTAGCCGGTGTGCGGGTCGACGCTGGCGGGAGGCAGCAGGCCGATGCTGTCGTAGTGGCGCAGCATCCGCACCGACACCCGGCCGAGTCTGGCGAAGTCTCCGATGGTGAACATGGCCCCCTCACACTCGTCCCTGACACCGTGTCAGAGTCAAGCGTGGCGTGCGGGGCAGCCGTCAGTGGCGGGCGGGGCGCGGGCCGACCAGCCGGCGGACCATCGGCGCGGCGTTCCACTTGGCCGCGCCGACCAGGTCACGGGCGTGCTCCAGGACCGTGTAGTCGGGGCGGGTCAGCCCGTCGGCGATGGCCCGGTCCAGGTCGTTGCCGCAGCGGCTCAGCACGGTGTCGAAGTCCCGACGGACCGGCTCCTGCAGGTCGTAGCCGAAGGAGCGGTGCAGCCGGGCGAAGAGCGGCTTGTACAGCCGGACCCGCTCGTGCAACCCCGACGAGTACGACATCGGGTTCTTCGGACGGCGGAGGATGTAGTCCGGCAGCACGTCGGCGAACGCCCGCCGGACGATCCACTTCTCCTGGCCGTGGCGCAGCTTCAGATCCACCGGCAACCGCATCGCCAGCTCCACCACGCTGAGGTCGAGGAACGGCACCCGAGCCTCCACGCCGTACGCCATCGCAGCCCGGTCGACGCGTTGCAACTCGGTGCGGCACAGGTTGCGGATCCGGTGCAGGAACAGTCGGCGGGCCGCCGCCGGGGCGACCTGGTGATACATCGGGTACCCGCCGAACAGCTCGTCGGAGCCGTCGCCGGTCAGCACCACCTTGATGCCCAGGTCGCGGAGCCGCCGGAAGATCGGCACCGAGACGACAGCGTTGATGATGTCGCCGTACTCGGTCAGCTCGGAGATCCGGACGGCCTCGCGGACGTCGGCGAGCCGGATGTCGCGCGGGCGCAGTTCGACCACCACGTGTGGCACGTCGAGGTCGGCGGCGAGCCGCCGGGCGTACGCCACGTCGGGGCTGTCCGCGACGCCGACTGTCACCGCGACGCAGTCCGGGTGAATGTCGCGGACCTGCCGCAGGGTCAACGAGCTGTCCAGGCCACCGGAGAGCACCACCCCGACGGTCAGGTCGGTTTCCACCCGCATCCGGATCGAGTCGCTGAGCGCGGCGCGGACCAGCAGCGCTGCCTCGTCCGGGTCGTCGATGACCGGTAGGCCGTCGGCGATGGCGAGCAGGTCGACGTACGGACTCAGTCGCACGTGCCCGTCCGCCTCCGCCCAGCCGTGGTGCCCGGGCGGCACCTCGGCGATCGGGGCGCCGTGCCCGACGAGCGCCTTGACCTCGGAGGCGAGGTGCAGGCAGCCGGGTCGTCGGGACCAGTACAGCGGCTTGACCCCGAGCGGGTCGCGGGCCAGGTACGCCCGGCCGGTGGCCCGTTCGACGACCGCGAAGGCGTACTCGCCGCGGAGTCGGGTCGCCGCCGCCTCGCCCCACTGCTGGAACGCGGCGAGCAGCACCTCGGTGTCGCTCTCGGTGCGGAAGGTCTGCCCCAGGCGGGTCAGCTGCGCCCGCAACTCCCGGTGGTTGAAGATTTCGCCGTTGAAGCAGAGCAGCCACCGCTCGTCGGTCGACGTCCACGGCTGCACCGCCCGGTCCCGGTCGACGATCCGCAGCCGCCGGGTGCCGGCGAGCAGCCCGCTCTCGGACCGGGTCTCGGTGACCTCACCACGCGGGGCCAGGGCGGCGAGCATCCGCCGGAAGGTCGCCGGGTCGGCCTCGGGGCCGATGCTCAACGCGATGCCGCACACCGGCTCAGACCCCCATCTCGGCCTCGTAGGA
The DNA here is from genome assembly GCF_040642735.1 of Micromonospora sp. NPDC047753. Classification (NCBI taxonomy): domain Bacteria; kingdom Bacillati; phylum Actinomycetota; class Actinomycetes; order Micromonosporales; family Micromonosporaceae; genus Micromonospora; species Micromonospora sp. NPDC047753. The sequence continues at coordinate 8,074 of NZ_JBEYSL010000253.1, forward strand.
CCGGCGTAGGCGACGCCGGGCGGTGGGCGCAAGACAGAGGTGCCAGGCCTGCCCCTCGTCGATCACGTTCAGCTCACCGGCCTCCTGCCGGCTCAGCAGCAGTTCCGCCAGGGCCTCGCGCGCGCCGAAACGCTCGAACCAGGCCAACTCGACGTCGGCCGAGTAGCCGAGGCAGTGCCCGCTGGGCAGCATCGCCGCATAGCCCAGACGGCGCAGCCGGTACTGGTGTTCGGCGCTGCGGACCAGGCTGGTCACCCAGAGCGGCGGGGTGGCCGGCGGCGCGACGGCGGAGAACTCCCGTCCGATGTCGTTGAGCAGCGCCACCACCTCGCGCCGGGCGCGGCGGAACAGCAGCCCCGCGGTGCGCGGGGTCGCGTCGGGTCGCAGCCGGCGACGCAGCCCGCGGGCGGCCCGGCCCAGTATCGTGGCGGGCTGCTCCTGGTAACGGAAGCGCAGCAGGTCGCGGCGGCGCAGCCATTCCAGGTCGACCAGCTCGGGGCTGCCGTTGACCTGGTCGTCGGTGACGAAGGTCGGTGCGTCCTGCCACCACAGCACGTCGATGCGGGAGAGCAGGTAGATCCGGACCAGCGCGCTGAGGTCGGTCGCCGACGTGCGCTCGTTCGGTTGGTAGCGGGCCATCTCCAGCAGCAACGTCTCGCGCGCGCCGATCAGCCCCTGCGGGGTGGCGTCGAGGACGGCGGCGAGCGCCGGTTCCCGCAGCCGCTCGTCGATGAGCACCTGCCGGGCCCGGGTGCTCGCCGCGTCGGCCAGTGCGCCGACCTCGACCAGCAGTTCGGCGACGGCGGCCCGGTAAGCGGGCAGGTCGGGGGCGGGGGCGGACACGCGGCGGGGGGTCGCACCGGAGGGTCGACGGCGGGCCGGAGCGGTGGGCGACGGAGGCGAACCGGGCTGCTGTCCCGGGCTACGGCTGGGCACTCGCATGACGGGTCCCTCTCTCCGGTCACGGCACTGGGTAGGTTCGCCCTGAAACACACCGTAATCATCGGGACCGGAACGGACCGAACATTCCTCCTATTTCCCCTCGAAGGGTGCGCGGACGACGCACCGGCCCGGGCGGTGGCACGTCAATGTGGCGCCTTTGGAGCTGATGTCGTCAACGAATCACCACCGCCGCGCCCCGTCCTGGCGGCGGCCCGCCTGGGGAGACCACCCGAGCGCGAGCCCGAAGCCCGGAGCAAGCGGGCCCGTGATGTCACAAACGATTCAGCTCCAAAGGCACCGACCAACCCACCACCCACCACCATCGGGCCGTCCCGCGCGGGCCCGAACACGGCCGCGCCGACCGGACGCAAAGCACGAGCCAAGCCCAAGCCCACCACGCACCGCCGAGCCCCCCGGGCCGCCACCGTCAGTCGCCGCCCGTCGGCACCAGGGCCTGCACCTCGGCGTACGACGGCAGTCCCCCCGCAGCGGTGGGTACTGCTCCTCGGCGGACAGGTGCCGCGACAGCGCGGCGGTGAGCACCGCCAACCCCTCC
>NZ_JBEYSL010000254.1:0-9537 GCF_040642735.1 Micromonospora sp. NPDC047753
TGGACGGAATCGCGTCCAGACCTGCGTCGCGCAGCGCCCGCCAGACCTCACCCCGTAGCGCGGTGCCGGTGGTCTCCAACTCCTCCGCGTCGATGCTTCCTGACCCGAACAGCCTGTACGGTCCGCTGGACCCGGCACCCGAGGCAGGTTATGAGAACGCGCCGCCGCGGATGGGGTTCTTCACCGACACCAGCGTCTGCATCGGCTGCAAGGCCTGTGAGGTCGCCTGCAAGGAGTGGAACGGCGTTCCGGAGAGCGGCTTGGACCTGCTGGGCATGTCGTACGACAACACCGGCGCGTTGACAGCGAACTCGTGGCGACACGTCGCGTTCATCGAGCAGCCCCGCCCGGCCGGGCATGGTGTCGCCCTGGCGGACGTCCTCGGGGCGCCGGTCGACGCGGACCGGGCCCGGCCGGTCGACGCGGGACCGCAGTTTCTGGGGATGCCGGGGGCCCAACCGCCGGGCCGGGGCACGGGCGTCGAGGAGCGCACGGATTTCCGGTGGTTGATGATGTCGGACGTCTGCAAGCACTGCACCCATGCCGCCTGCCTGGACGTGTGTCCGACGGGTTCGTTGTTCCGCACGGAGTTCGGCACGGTGGTGGTGCAGGAGGACATCTGCAACGGGTGTGGGTACTGCATCTCGGCGTGTCCGTACGGGGTGATCGACCAGCGTAAGGACGACGGTCGGGCGTGGAAGTGCACGCTGTGCTACGACCGGTTGGGCGCGGGGATGACCCCGGCGTGTGCGCAGGCGTGTCCGACCGAGTCGATCCAGTACGGGCCCCTGGACGAGCTGCGTGAACGCGCCGCCGCCCGGGTGACGACGCTGCACGCCAGGGGCGTCCCCGAGGCCCGCCTGTACGGGCACGACCCGAACGACGGCGTGGGTGGTGACGGCGCGTTCTTCCTGCTCCTGGACGAACCCGAGGTGTACGGGCTGCCGCCCGACCCGGTCGTGACCACCCGTGACCTGCCGAAGATGTGGAAGCGCGCCGGCCTCGCCGCTCTCGCCATGGCGGCGGCGACCGTCGCCGCGTTCGTCGGAGGTTCCTCATGATCCCGTCGGGCCCCGTGGGCGACCGGTTCCGTCGCTTCCGGGAGCGGCTCGCCGACGAGGGCGGCCACCGACCACAGGCGAGCCACGAGCGGCCGGGTAGCGCGACGGGCGCAGAGCATGCGCGGGGTGCAGAGCATGCGCGGGGTGCACAGCCGCCGGCCGGCGCGGACGATCACCCGGGCGGCAGGGCCATCACCACCGGCAGGGACAGCAGCAGCGGTAACGAGGTTGGCAGCGGCCGTCGGGGTGACCAGACGGTGAGACGGAGCGGCGAACCTCCCGGTCGGCGGCGCAGGCGGCGCGGCGGGGGCGCCGAGGAACTGCGGGTGCCGGAGGCCGAGTTCACGTCCTACTACGGTCGGCCCATCCTCAAGGGGCCGGTGTGGAAGTGGGACATCGCCGCGTACCTGTTCACCGGCGGGCTGGCAGCCGGCTCGTCGCTGCTGGCCGCGGGTGGGCAGCTCACCGGGCGGCCCGCGTTGCGGCGCGCCGGCCGGGTCACCGCGTTGGCAGCCGTCAGCGCCAGCGCGGTCTTCCTGGTCAAGGACCTGGGCCGGCCGGCGCGGTTCCACCACATGCTGCGGGTGGCCAAGCCGACCTCGCCGATGTCGATGGGTACCTGGATCCTCACCGCGTACGGGCCGGCGGCGGGTGTCGCCGCGATCGCCGAGGCGGCCGGTGTGCTGCCCCGGCGCGGTCTGCTCGGGCTGGCCGGCCGGGCGCTGCCGCCGATCGGGCACGCCGCCGGGCTGCTCGCCGCCGGCACCGCGCCGGCGCTGGCCACGTACACCGGGGTGTTGCTGGCCGACACGGCGGTGCCGTCGTGGCATGAGGCGTACCCCGAGTTGCCGGTGATCTTCGCGGGCAGCGCGTTGGCCAGCGGCGCCGGCGTGGGTCTGCTCGCCGCGCCGCCGGCCCAGGCCGGGCCGGCCCGCCGGATGGCGGTGGCCGGCGCGGCCCTGGAGCTGTACGGCACGCATCGGGTGGAGAGCCGCCTCGGCCTGCTCAGCGAGCCCTACCGGTTGGGCCGGCCGGGCCGGATGCTGCGCGCCGCGCGGCTGCTGACCCTCGGTGGGGTGGCGGGTGCTCTGCTGGGCCGGCGTCACCGGGTGGTCGGTGCGCTCTCGGGGACGGCGCTGCTGGCCGCGTCGGTGCTGACCCGGTTCGGCATCTTTTACGGTGGTGTCGCCTCGGCCCGCGACCCCCGGTACACAGTGGTGCCGCAGCGCGAGCGGGTGGAAGCGCGGCGGACCGCCATGGATCTTCCATCTGACTGGGCGGAGCCGCCCGCGGTGTGATCGAATGGCCGGTGGAGGCGTTCAGGCGGCTGGTGCCCCTCCCGGTCTTCAAAACCGGAGTGGTCCGGGACCCGGGCCAGGCGGGTTCGATTCCCGTCCGTCTCCGCCACACCGCTTGCAGGAGATGACGTGATGGGCGACGGCCCGGTGGACCCGCGACGTCGGGTACCCCGTACGGACACGCTGCTCGCCGACCCGGTGCTGGCCGCCGCCACCGTGACTCTCGGCCGGGAGCAGGTCAAGGCGATCGTCTCCCACGCGCAGGGCCGCGCCCGTCGCGGTGAGCTCAACCCCGACGAGGTACGCGACGCGGCGGTCGCCGCGTTGCCCACGCCCGGCCCCCGGGTGGTGCTCAACGCCACCGGTGTCGTGCTGCACACCAACCTGGGCCGGGCGGCGTTGTCGTCCGCCGCGGTCGCCGCGGTGGTGGCCGCCGCCGGGCACACCGACGTCGAGTTGGACCTGACCTCGAGCTGGCCATGGGCCTTGCGGAGGCGCCCCGGAAGAAGGCCCAGGACGTGGCACGTCGCCTCGTCGGCTCCGGCGGCGCGACCGCCGCCCAACTCCAGGCCCTCGGCGAGGAACTGGTCACCACCGGCGCCGCCAACCGGGAGGCGCTGACCAAGCTGGTCCGCTTCGAGGTCGACCGGGCCCTCGGCGCGGTCGGTCTGGCCACCGCCGACGAGGTGGCCGAGTTGACCCGGCGGGTGCACGATCTAGAGCGGCAGCTGCGGGAGGCGCGGTCCACCGAGCCGGCCGAAGCGCCGACCGCCGGCCCCACGCCACAACCCGCCCCGACCGTCGCCGCGAAGCCCGGCACCGGTCTCGTGCCGTCCGACGCCTCGGCCGGCGCCCCGGTCTCCGCGCCGGTGGCGAAGAAGGCCGTCGCGAAGAAGGCGGTCGCCAAGAAGGCCATCGCCAAGAAGCCGCCGGCGACGATCAGCCGGACGGCCGACGAGGACATCCCGACGCCGGCTGTGATGCCCGCCAAGAAGGCGGCGATTCGCAGGCAGCGGCCGGACGACGCCGAATGACCCGGCCCGGTCCGCCGGCTGGTGGGTCGTTCCCGGCCCGCCCCGGTCCGCCGGCTGGTGGGTCGTTCCCGGCCCGCCCGGGCCCGCCGGTGGGTGCCCGTCCTGGACCGCCGCTGGATCTCGGGGACGACGAGGCACGGCATCCGGCGGTGGACGCCGCCGTGCGGGCCATCGCCAACGCGGCGACGCTCGCTCCCGCCGACCAGATCGCCCAGTACGAGGCGGCCTACGAGACGCTGCGGGAAACCCTCGCCACCATCGACCAGACCTGAGCGGGACGACCAGGCCTGAGCAGACCGGAGAACCACCCATGGCACGTCGTAACCGGCTGGACGCCGAACTCGTCCGCCGCGGTCTGGCCCGCTCCCGTGAGCAGGCCGCCGCGTTGGTGGAGGCCGGCCGGGTCCAACTGCGGGGCGTGGTCGCCCGCAAGGCGGCCGCGATGGTCGACCCCGCCGACCCGCTCCTGGTCACCGGTGCGGACCCGGCCGAGGAGTACGTCTCCCGAGGCGGGCACAAGCTTGCCGGCGCGCTGGCCGCGTTCGCCCCCGGTGGGCTGCACGTGGCCGGGCGGCGTTGCCTGGACGCGGGAGCGTCGACCGGTGGGTTCACCGACGTGCTGCTGCGCGCCGACGCGGCCGAGGTGGTGGCCGTGGACGTCGGCTACGGGCAGCTCGCCTGGCCGCTGCGGACGAACGAGCGGGTCCGCGTCCTGGAGCGCACGAATGTCCGTACCCTCGATGCGGACGCGATCGGCGGCCAGGTCGATCTCACGGTGGCCGACCTGTCGTTCATCTCGCTGCGACTGGTGCTGCCGGCTCTGTCCGGTTGCACCCGTGACGACGGTGACCTGGCACTGATGGTCAAGCCGCAGTTCGAGGTCGGCAAGGACCGGGTCGGCGCCGGCGGTGTGGTCCGCGATCCGGAGCTGCGCGCCGAAGCGGTGCTGGACGTGGCCGCGGCGGCCGCACGGCTCGGCCTCGGGCTGGCCGACGTGGCGGCCAGTCCGCTGCCCGGGCCCAGCGGCAACGTGGAGTTCTTCGTATGGTTGCGCCGGGGCGCACCAGCGGCCGACCCGGAGCGGGTGCGGGCCGTGGTGGCGGCCGGGCCGGACGGCTCGACGACGGCCGGCGCGGTGCCGGACGTGGCGGCGGAGGAGGTCGCAGGGTGAACGCGCGCAGTGAGGGCGCCGCAGTGGGCCGGGCGGTGACACGCGGCCGGGCCGAGGTGTCGGCGCCGGTGACGCGACGCGGGCCGGTTCGGCGTGGGCGGGTGGCCCGATGAGCCGGACCGCGCTGCTGGTGACCCACACCGGTCGTCGGCGTAGCACGGAGCACGCCCGGTCGGTCGCCGCCGACCTGATCGACGCCGGTTTCGAGGTACGGGTGGTCGCCGACGAGGCCGAGGACCTCGACCTGCCCGGAGTGGTGCCGGTCGGCGGCCCGCAGGCCGCCGAGGGCGCCGAGATCGTCTTCGCGCTCGGTGGGGACGGCACCTTCCTGCGCGCCGCCGAGCTGGCCCGACCCGCGAAGGCGCCGCTGCTCGGCATCAACCTCGGCAAGGTGGGCTTCCTGGCGGAGGCGGAGATCGACGATCTGGACGTCGCGGTGCGCGACGTCGTGAGTCGCAACTACACGGTCGACGAGCGGCTGACCCTGGACGTCACCGCCGAGTTCGACGGTGGGCCGACCATCGAGTCCTGGGCGCTGAACGAGATCAGCATCGAGAAGGGCGAGCGGGCCCAGATGCTGGAGCTGCTCGTCGACGTGGACGGCCGGCCGCTGTCGCGGTACGGCTGCGACGGTGTCGTCTGCGCCACCCCCACCGGTTCCACCGCGTACGCGTTCTCCGGTGGCGGCCCGGTGGTCTGGCCGGAGGTGGAGGCGCTGCTGCTGGTGCCGATCAGCGCGCACGCGTTGTTCAGCCGCCCGTTGGTGACGGCTCCGACGTCCACCTTCGTGATCACGGTCGACCCGTTCACGACCCTCGCCGTGCTCTCCTGCGACGGGCGGCGGGTCTACGACCTGCCGCCCGGCGCGCGGGTGACGGTGCGTCGGGGTGCCCTGCCGGTGCGCATCGTGCGGCTGCGCCCACGTCCGTTCACCGACCGGCTGGTGGCCAAGTTCGGTCTGCCCGTGCACGGTTGGCGTGGCAGCCGCCGGTGACGGTGGCGCACACGGTCGGTGGATGTCAGTTGTCCACCTGACGACATGTCGCCGCTGCGGCGGCTTGCGACTAGTGACCTGGTGACACGCTCCGACGCAGACTCCGATCGGCCCTCATCTACGGATGGCGGGCCTGGAGGAGTAGAGGAGCCCATCGCATGCACTGGTCCCCACGCTGGCTCGCCGTCGGCGCGGTCGGCGCGTTGGTGGTCGGCGTCGCCGCACCGGCGTCCGCCGACCCGCCCGCCCGGCCCACCGGCCCGACGTCGGGCACGCCCGCCCAGCACGCACCCGTCCGCATCACCCTGATCACCGGCGACCAGGTCGACCTGGTGCAGGCGGCACCCGGTCGGGTCGCCGCCACCGTGCACCCCGGCCCGGGGCGCGACCGGATCGCCTTCCAGACTGTCGAGGCCGACGGCGGGTTGCGGGTGCTGCCCAGCGACGTCATGCCGTACCTCTCCGCGGGGGTGCTCGACCCCGACCTGTTCGACGTGCAGGAGTTGGCGGCCGACGGGTACGGCGACGCCGCGCAGGGCGCGTTGCCGCTGATCGTCCGCTATCAGGAGCCGGCCGGCGGACGGGTCCGGCCGCTGGCCGGCGCGACCGACGCGCGTCCGCTGGAGAGCATCAACGGGGCGGCGCTGCGGGTCGGCAAGGGTGACCTGGGTGGTCTGTGGACGTCGCTGCGCGGCGCGCCCGGGCAGCGGGTGACAGCTGGTTCGCCGGCCCGGCTCGGGGGCGGTGTCGCGCGGATCTGGCTGGACGGGAAGGTCCGCCCGACGCTGGAGCACAGCGTGCCGCAGATCGGCGCTCCGATCGCCTGGGCCGCCGGCCGCGACGGTGCCGGCGTGAAGGTGGCGGTGCTCGACACCGGCGTCGACGCCACCCACCCCGACCTGGCTGGTCGGGTCGCCGAGGCGCAGGACTTCTCCGGCAGCGGCAGCGCCCGCGACGGGCACGGCCACGGCACCCACGTGGCCGCCACCATCGCGGGCAGCGGGGAGGCGTCCGACGGGTTGCGCAAGGGCGTGGCCCCGGGTGCGCGGTTGCTGGTCGGCAAGGTGCTCGACGACGGTGGCTCCGGCTACAGCTCGTCCATCATCGCGGGCATGGAGTGGGCCGCGCACTCCGGCGCGAAGGTGGTCAGCATGAGCCTCGGCGGCGACCCGACCGACGGCACCGACCCGATGAGCCAGGCGGTGAACGACCTGACCGCTGAGACCGGCGCGCTGTTCGTGGTCGCCGCCGGCAACTCGGGTGCCGCGCGGACCGTCGGTGCGCCCGGCGCGGCCGCGGCGGCGCTGACCGTCGGCGCGGTGGACCGTGCCGACGAGCTGGCGGAGTTCTCCAGCCGGGGTCCGCGCCTCGGCGACAACGGCCTGAAGCCCGAGATCACCGCGCCGGGCGTGGGCATCGTCGCCGCCCGGGCCGCCGGCACCGCCATGGGTACGCCGGTGGACGACGCGTACACGACCGCGTCCGGCACCTCGATGGCCACTCCGCACGTGGCCGGGGCGGCGGCGATCCTCGCGCAGGAACACCCCGACTGGTCCGCCGCGAAGCTCAAGGACGCGCTGGTCAGCACCACGAAGGCGAACCCGGCGTTGACCGTTTTCGAGCAGGGCGCCGGTCGGGTCGACGTGGCCCGCGCGCTCGGCCAGCGGGTGTACTCCTCCGGCCACGCTGACTTCGGCCGGCTCAGCACCGGTGGCGTGCCGGTCGAGCGGGCCGTGACGTACACCAACGGTGGCACGGCCCCGCAGACCCTGCGGTTGGCCCTGGAGCTGCGCAACCTGGACACCCGTGCGGCCGAGACCGACGGGGTCACGGTCGGCGGCGTCGAGGTGACGGTGCCGGCCGGCGGCAGCGTCGCCGTGCCGTTGCGGGCGGACCCGGCGAAGCTGGACCGGGGTGTGCACAGCGGGTGGCTGGTGGCCACCGGCGCGGACGGCGTCGCGGTGCGCACCGCTGTCGCGCTCACCCTCAGCGGCCCGCTGCACACCGTGACCGTGCGGGCGCTGGACATGCAGGGTCAGCCGGGTCTCGCGTCGGTGCTCACCCTCTTCGGTGAGCAGCCCGAATCCGACTGGCTCGGTTGGGTCGGCGGCGAGGTGCAACTCCAGGTCGAGGAGGGTCCCTACCTGGTCCAGGCGTTGATCGAGCACGGTGCCCCGCTGGACGAGCAGATCACCCTGGTCACCGACCCGGAGCTGCTCGTCGACCGGGACCTCACAGTGGTGCTTGACCCGCGCAAGGGCACGCCGGTGCGGATCGAGACGCCGAAGCCCTCCGAGCAGCGCTCGACGATCAGTTTCTACGAGCACCGGGTCTTCGGCAACGGCCGGCAGGTCGACCACGGTGTGATGACCTTCAGCACCATCCAGCAGGTCAACGTCACCCCGACCCGTGCGGTACGCCAGGGCGAGTTCGAGTTCGCGTCGCGCTGGCAGTTGGTCGCGCCGATGGTGGACGCGACGATCAGCGGGGTGTCCGGTCCGTTGGACATCAACCTGATGGGCTACTCGCCGGCGACGGCCGAGCGGCGCAAGCTGCCGCTGGTCTGGGCCGGCACGGGCACCCCCGCCGAGCTGGCCCGGGTACGCGGTGCCGCGGCGCTGCTCACCACCAGCCCGGACGCCTCGGAGGAGGAGCAGATCGCGGCGGCGGCTGCCGCTGGCGCGAAGGTGGCGCTGATCGTCCGCCCGGCCGACCAGAGCGCGTGGACGTCGTGGACCCCGTTGGGTGACCGGCTGCCGATCCCGTCGATGGCGGTGGCGTACGACGACGGCCAGAAGATCATCGCGGCGGTCCGGAAGCGTCACACGACGCTGGACCTGACGTTGACGGTGGACAGTCCGTACCTGTACGACGTGTGGCAGGTCTCGAAGGGCCGGGTCCCGGAGCGGATCCTGCACAAGGTCACCGACCGCAACACCGCCGAGGTGACCACCCACTACGGGAACGTCGGCGGGGACTGGGCCAGCGAGCAGCGGTTCGGGTGGCGTCCGTGGCAGGACACCGCCTGGAACGACAACCAGCGGCTGGTCCGTACCGGCACCACCCGACGGGAGTTCGTCAGCTCCGGGGACAACTGGTGGCAGCAACGGGTGCTGCACAAGATCATGTTCATGCAGTGGGGGCAGCTGACGGGTGGTCTGACCCAGCAGCCGCGGCGTTACGCCGCCGACGACCGGGTGACCGAGACCTGGCACGCGCCGGTGCTCCGCCCGGCTGTGCCGGCCCGTGGTGCGCCGGTGCCCACCCGCACCGGTGACAACCTGGAGTTGCGGGTGCCCGAGTTCGTCGACGCCGAGGGGCACTACAGCGTGGCCGGCGAGAGTGAGGAGTCGGACACCGTCACGGCCCGGGTCAGCCGCAACGGGCAGCAGATCGCGGACCTCTCCGAGGGTTGGGCGTCGGTGCCCACGACCGCCGGGGCCGCCCGGTACCGCCTGGACGTGACCACCCAGCGGTCCTCGGTCGAGTGGCGTTACGGCACGCGGACCGACACGGCCTGGGAGTTCACCTCGGCCCGACCGGCGGGCGACGCCGCCACGCCGTTGTCGCTGCTCCAGGTGGACTACCGGGTGCCGGCCGACCTGCGCGGCACGGTACGCGGCAACCGGCCGCACCAGCTCGGGCTGACCCTGCGGCAGCCGGCCGGGGCGCCGAGGCCGACCGGTGCCAGCGTCCGGGTGCAGGTCTCCTTCGACGGGGGCGTCACCTGGCGCAACGCGCCGACCACGGGGTCGGGCACCCGGTACACCGCTACCGTGCCGGCGGGGCGCGGAACGGTGTCGCTGCGGGTGCGTGCCGCCGACCGGGCCGGGAACACCGTCGACCAGACGGTGTTCCAGGCGTACGGGCTGCGGTGATCGGGCGGGGCGGGGCGGCCTGGCCGTCCCGCCCTGCCGGTCGGGGGTCCGCCGTCGGTAGAGCACACCACTGAACACCAGTCAACATTAAAGCTAACTCG